>QMKU01000390.1 GCA_003646525.1 Campylobacterota bacterium | reverse complement strand
GGATTCCTCCACGAGCTTTGTATGACCATGCACGATAAAGTCATCGTCATACTCAAAAGTCGTGACCACTACCCTCGCTAGCCTCTTTCGACTCAGAAACTCAAGCAGTGCGGATCCTACGCCACCCATCTGTGCGCTGTCGCTAAAGACAAACCAGTTGGCATAATTTTCTGCAAAATCTGCAAGCTTCTCTTCATCTAGTGGTTTCACAAAACGAAGATCAAGAATAGCTGGATCAATACCCCTGAGGTGTTTTGCTGTTTCGATCGCTCGACCCACTCCGTTTCCGTATCCTATAAAAAGTACAGATTTGCCCTCTTTTAGTAGCTCAGATTTTCCCAATTCAAATGCCGAGGCAGTACGATCTTCTGCCATAAATGCTCCTCTAGGATAACGAAAGGCGCAAGGGTGCGTATACTCTTTGGCAAAATTCATAGCCAATTTCATCGTCGTCTCACTACAAGGTGCAAAGAGTGTCATATTGGGGATTGCACGGAGAAAAGAGATATCAAAGACCCCCTGATGTGTCTCTCCGTCCTCTCCAACAATACCTGCCCTATCGATGGCAAAGACTACACCTAGATCCATCAGTGCAATATCATGAACTACCTGATCATATCCTCTTTGCAAAAAAGTAGAATAGATTGCGCAAAAAGGCTTAAATCCCTCTTTTGCCAATGGTCCCATCGAAGTAACTGCATGCTGCTCAGCGATCGCAACATCCCAGAAACGATCTGGATACTTCTCTATCACTGCCGAAAGCCCTGTCCCTCCTGGCATCGCCGCTGTGACACCTACAACTTTTTCATCCTCTTCTGCAAATTTCAGCAGAGTTTCTCCGAAGATAACCGTAGCTGTTTTAACTGTAGAGCTTTTAATTTCACAACTTCCTGTTGTGAGATCAAAAGCACTCACCCCATGCCAGTGCTCTTTGGTTCCTTCAGCTATCTCATAGCCCTTTCCTTTGGTCGTCTGCGCATGGATAATCACCGGCTTTTTGAGTGCTTTTGCGATCTCCATGGTTTCGATCAAGGCTTCGATATCATGTCCATCAACTGGTCCTATGTATTCAATCCCAAGCTCTTCAAACAGTATCCCAGGCGTAATCAAGCGGAAAGACTCTTCAAATTTCTTTGCCATATAGCTGGCACCCTCTGGAAAATGCTCTAGTATCTTCTCTGTACCTTTTTTCATCTTTTGATAAAAAGGACTTGCCATACTTTGTGAGAGATATTTACTAATGGCACCAATTGGTTTGGAGATACTCATCTCATTGTCATTGAGAATGATCACGACTGGATACTTCCTATCACCCAATTCATTGAGTGCCTCATATACCATTCCTGCACTCATGCTCCCGTCACCGACAAATGCTATTGGAGTACGATCTTCTCCTCTGAGTGCAATCGCTTTGGCAGCACCAACTGCCAATGATATCGAAGTAGAACTATGTCCAGCACAATAGTAGTCATAAGGGGATTCTTTTGGTTTAGTGTAGCCACTGATACCATCAAATTTGCGCAGTGTTTCAAAACGATCCCAACGGTCAGTTAAGAGCTTGTGAGCATAAGCCTGATGACTCACATCGAAGATCAAAGGATCCCTGCTGGCATCAAAAACATAATGCATAGCAATAATCAAATCCGTCGCTCCTAGCGTCGAACTCAGGTGACCCCCATTTTGACTCACTGTTTTTAGGATCTTTTGCCTGATCTCTTCAGCAAGCAGATTAAGCTCTTCAACTGTACATGTTTTAATCTCTTTTTCTCTTATTTCCATCACTCCATCTCATCCAACATCATATTTATGATCTCACTAGCAAAATGAATCTTCTCGTCATCATAGGAGAGTTCATTCATCTTTGCCAATTTCATAATTGCCATCTTGCTACTTTTGCCACGCAAGGTTTCAACAAATCCCATAGTACTTAAAATTTCTTCATTTTGGGTAAAAGAGTGAGGAACAAAAGGTTTCACTCGCACCTCATCCGACTTAAAAACTTTGATCTTTTTCAAACAATAACCTCTGAAAATTTCTTAAAAAAGATATCATTCTGCTCCGCTGTTCCCACTGTAATCCGAATCGCATTCATCCCGTATGATGCCAAATCACGAATGATGACACCCCGTTCAAGTAGACGATTGGCAAGCACTGTAGAGTTGAGTGGCTCATCAAATAGAAAGGTAATAAAATTGGTATAACTATCAATATATCGGATTCCCTGCTGCTCTGCAAAATCCTCATAACGCATCACCTGCTCTTGATGCAACTGTATCGAATCAGTGACGAACTGTTCATCTTTGAGTGCTTCGATCGCTGCGATCAGCGAAAGTGTCGTGATATTAAAAGGTGGTCTGAGTTTTCCCAATGTCCCGATCAGCCCATGATTGGCAATCCCATATCCTACACGCATCCCTCCCAAGCCATAAGCCTTGGAGAAGGTTCCTAGATAGATGGCATTAGGATAAGGGAGGATATCTTTTGGACTGACAGCATGGCGAGAATCTTTTGCAGCGGCATACTCCATATAGGCACCATCGACAACAACTAGCGTATGTTCATCTACGGCTTCGATAATCTTAAGTACATCTGCTTTGCTGATCACATCGCCAGTCGGATTATTTGGTGTACAGATATAGACAATTTTTGGCTGATACTTCTGGTATGCGGCGATAAACTCATCGACCTT
>QMKU01000389.1 GCA_003646525.1 Campylobacterota bacterium | reverse complement strand
TCATGAAAAAAGATTACTGTAAAGAGTGCATAGATAGGTAGTCTTGCGCTACAGCTCATAAACGGTATCATCAGTGCCGTTATGATACGTTCTCTTTTTGTTGTCAATGCACGCGTAGCGTAAACGGCAGGAACGTTGCATCCGAAACCGATAATCAGGGGAATAAATGCATTGCCTTTGATACCCAAGGATTTTCCTGCCCGGTCGAGAAGAAAACTGACTCTTGCCATATATCCACTCTCTTCTAGCATTGCCATAAAAAAATAAAGCAGAAAGAGAAGTGGTAAAAAGGAAAGCACCAGCCCGACACCACTTAAAATACCACTTGTGAATAGTGATCCAAGCCATGGCGGAGCTGTATCATGAAGGGCTATTGAAAGGTATTTTCCAAGATACTCTTGAAAGAAATTTGATATCCAGGTCACCAGTGGTCCACTGCCATCAAAAGTCAACTTAAACATCATAATCATAATAACAAAAAATAGAGGAATACCTAACCATTTATGCAAAAGGATAGTATCGATCTTTTCGCTGAGCAGTACTTTGTCTAGGATTGGTTTTTTTAAAACAAGCTCCAGCAAACGATCAATGACTTCATATCTAGCATATGTGATGATTGTTTTGATAGGAATCTTCATATGTCTTTCAAGTCTTGCCCTCGCCTTAGCAGCTTTTTCTATGAGATCATTTTGATTTTGACTTTTTGCTAATGAGAGGGTGTAGGGGTCATCCTCAAGCAGATGAATAGCAAAAAGACGAGGTGAAAGAGTAGTTTTAGACATCGCATGCATCAAAAAAGTGATCTCTTTTTCTATATGCTCCTGATAAGGCTGAATACGAGGGATGATATGTTCTTTCACTGAAGTGATTGTTGCATCGATTAGTTTTTGTGAACCGAGTTTTTTAGAAGCTATTGTCGGTATGGCAGACACTCCCAATATCTCCTGTAATTTGTCGCTATTGAGCTCATAACCCCGTTTGCTGAAATCATCAAACATATTGAGTGCAAGTACCATTGGCTGTTGCATATCAACCAGTTCAAGTGTAAGGTAGAGGTTGCGTCGCAAATTTGTACTATTGATAACATTTATTATACCATCGAATTTTCCTTCTGCCAGCATATTCCGTGTGACTTTTTCTTCGAGAGAATAGGGGGTTAGTGTATAAGCTCCCGGAAGATCGGACAGTACGACTTTTTCTTCGGCATAGGTAAATTTTGCTTCTTTTTTCTCTACAGTGACTCCAGGCCAGTTGCCTACCTCAAGGTCACTGTTTGCAATGGCATTAATCAGTGCTGTTTTGCCTGTATTGGGGTTACCTACAAAGAGAATATGTATCATGAAAGTCTTTTTCTGTTACGTTTTTTCAGCTGGGAGATTGCCTCGACTTCTATTTTTTGGGCATCATCGCTGCGTAGTGCCAGATGTTCATTACCAATATGTATTTCAATGGGGTCACCCAATGGAGCAATTCGTACAATCTGAACAGGCTCACCGCAGAGTACACCGAGTTCCATCAACCGGTTCTTTAGTTCACCGATATCACCAATGGATTTGATGATTGCTTTTTGTTTGGGGTGAAGTTCACTGAGTTTCACGGATTACTCTTTTGTGCATTAAATATATCAACAATGACACCCTGTAACCATGCACCCAAAAGAACGAAGAAAGTAAGTAAAATAGTAAAAGTAGGACCAAAATAACTAATCATCAGTGGCAGCCACGGTAATTTAATAGAGCGGGCATATAGAAATGCGACAATTAGTCCGTCTCGTGCACCATGTTTACGAAAATCATTGAGCATAGGGTACCAGATGTAACCTGGTCCATGACTTAAAATACCTCCAGTAAGGGCAATAATCCAGCCTTTGAGACCGCTCTCTTCTCCCAAATGTTTTGCAATGTTTTTAGGATTGATAAAGGTGTCAAGCAATGCCATAATGAAAAATACGATGAGTAGAATCGGAGCAATCATTTTGAGTGTCTTGAGTGCTGCTAAAGCAGATGCTTTTGCACTAGAAGGATCAAGAAGGAAAGTCAGAAGATAAAGCAGTGCAACAATAGCAAGCATGACCCATCCGCTTCGGTTCATAGAGTTCTTTTGAGATGTTTTTTTCATTGGAGTATCCCCATTACTTCTATTGTGGCAAAGGAGACCAGAAATGCGAAGATCAGGCTAAACAGGTTGCGCATAATTGTAAAGCGTGCCCCAAACAGTGAGTATTCCAAAGGCAACTGCACTACTCCTAGTGTTACAAAAGAGAGAATAAATGCGGTCACGGCATATAGTGAAACCCCCTCTTGCAACAGTTCACCACCAATAATATAGCTCAAAAAAGGTTGTCCAACCGATACACCGCCGGCAAATACACCAATGAGTGTATCTTTCACTGTGGAGCCACTAAAGAATGAATGAAGCATTTCGGGAGTAATGATTGTTTCAAAAAGACCAACTAGTCCGATGATAGCAATGACCATAGGCACAACAACAACAAGGGATTTAAGTGTATTTTTTGATGCCTCTTTGAGTCTGTTGGAGAGTGATTTCATAGAAATATCCTCATTTTATTTACTGACCTTACGCACTATATTTTACAAAAGTGCGTAAGGTCAGTTATTTATTATTATTGAGAGCCACTTGCAGATTACCAAAAACAACCCACAATTTAAGCTAAATATAAATTTTCAAAAAGCCCTTTGA
>QMKU01000388.1 GCA_003646525.1 Campylobacterota bacterium | reverse complement strand
TTAACTTACGAACTTTACGAGGCGTTGAATATTCACTGATAACTCAAAAGAAACAATTCAAATTTGAAAATTATTATTAAGTTAAGATAGCATATCATATTTCCAACCGCCATTATTCTCTCTCGTTCCCACCATCTTGGTGGGAATGCATACAAATGATGCAGTAGCAAAGAGTACTCTCTTTTTATTGCGGTGTCAGATATGCGTTACGACGGAGACTGTCGTAACGAGGAAGTTGATTTAGGTTGTATCATCATGGGGTTATCATTATCACAAAACCCCTTCCGCTTGAATCTTATTATGGCAGCAAGCACCACTCCTTTATATTGAGTAGTTTTATCTCATTTTCTAACACTCTGCTACTATCTTCGCTGATCACTAGAGACTCTACATCTTCGAGGTGTAGCTCTCTCTTTGTTTTTTCAAAAGGTGCTAACTCTCTGCGGTATGTTTTTTCATCTTTTAGGGTTTTTGATACTTGGATGAGTTGTACGATTCTGTTCTCCTGCTCTACTATGAAATCTATCTCTAGGTCATTGGATGTTTTATAGTAGTAAACGCAGTATCCTCTGCGTAAAAGTTCTAAAAAAACGATTGTTTCCAAGTCAGCACCACGAAACTCACGGTTGGGTACACGCATTAGATTTGACAAGCCTAGATCTATACTGTAGTACTTTTTCTCATTGACTCTCTGCTTTTTTAGTGAGTAGTCAAACTTGTTAACTTCAAATATCAGATATGCTTTTTTGAGATAATCCACATAGTCATGAGCCATACTATGAGATATGGAGAAGTTATTTTTTAGTTTGGATATACTCTGTATTATCCCTGTATTGGCTACCAAAAAAGCGGTTATATCATTGAGTATAGGAAAGTTTTTTAGTCTGAATCTAGCTACAATATCTTTGAGTAGTATGGAGTTTTTGTAGGTACTCAGAAGCTCTCTCTTCTCATCATCTAGATAATCAACCATACGAGGAAACCCACCATATTTTAGGTAGATATCAAACTCTCTATTTAGCTCTATTCTCTTTGAGACTAAATCCATTTTGGAGTTTACTGATATGCCTTTAAATCTCAAGAACTCTGAGAAACTAAGGGGATAAATATCTATGGAGATATACCTACCTGTCAGTACAGATGCTATCTCTGAGCTTAGTAGAGATGAGTTTGATCCTGTGATGGTGATATAGGATTGCTTTAGCTCGACCTCTTTATTTACCCATTTTTCCCAGTTTGCTACTGTTTGGACTTCATCCAAAAATATATAGGGTTTATCTTTAGGATTTAGATACTCCAAATAGGCATCTTTTATATCTTGCAACAGATTAACAGTGAGGTGATTTATAAATCTTGGATCTTCTAGGTTGACAAACAGTATTTGATTTCTTGCTACTCCATTGGTATGAAGTCTAGCTATTTGACTTATGAGAAGTGTTGATTTGCCACAGCGTCTCACCCCTTTGATGACTAAGACTTCATCTTTGTCTATATACTTGGAGATTTTTTCATCATAGCTATCTCTTTTTACGGTAAATGGCAACTCTCTATCCCAATAGTTCCACTCACTCAATATCTCTATTATTTCCTGTTTTTCCATGATATATCCTAAAATCGTATCTTGTATCATACGATATTATAGATTATTGTTTGTTTAAAGTGACTATTTTGAGTATTTGCTTGGTGAACTTTCAACACCATGATGCAACCTAAATCAACTTAGGAACACTGCAAACAAAAGAGAGTACTCTTTGCTACTGCATCACTCGTATGCATTCCCACGCAGGAGCGCAATGCCAATGAATTAAGCTTTTTTTGAATAAAACTTGTAGGGGTGGTATGCCCTTGTGGCTACCCCTAATATTAGGGCAACCACAAGGGATTGCCCCTACATTAATTCCTTATTTTATTGGCATTGCGCAGGAGCGAGTGGGAGCGAGACATAGCATAGCATATCATATTTCCAACTGCTATTATTCTTGTTAGAGAGGTACTTATAGCCTGTCTCTATATCTGTGAAATATCACATAAATCTACAATCAACCCTTGCCATCCCCCAAAAAAACAGCTATAATCGTGATATATCACATAAAGAAACACAATGAACACAAAAACATATCTAGGGAACATTATCAAAAATAGTAGAAAAGAGGCAGGGGTGGATCAGGCTCTTTTGGTGGATTATGCTGATATCTCTATCTGGACACTCTCTCGCATCGAAAATGGTAGTGCCAATCCAAGCCTAGAGAAGATAGAAAATATCCTAGAGGTCTTAGGGCTAGAGATAGTTATCAGGAAAAAGCTAGATGGTACGCTCATCGAACGGAGTATAGATGAAGATAGGTAGAGTCTATAGCAATGACCTCTTTGTGGGGATACTCTATCGTGCAGAGGAGAGTGTGGTCTTTGTGTATGCAGACTCTTTTGTCGCTCACCCTCAAAGTTATGACATCTCCATCAATCTACCACGAAGCAAAAAGCAGTTTACATCACCCTATCTGCATCCCTTTTTTTCCAATATGCTCTCTGAGGGTAGTTTGCGAAAGATTCAGTGTCGTAAGCTTGGGTTGGATGAGGAGGATGATTTTATGGTGCTGCTCTATACGACACAGTATGATGTCATCGGTGCGATCAGGGTCATACCTGATGAGATAGATGAGCTATCGGAGGTAGCAGATGAGATGTCATAGCTGTTTTGCTT
>QMKU01000387.1 GCA_003646525.1 Campylobacterota bacterium | reverse complement strand
GAAGCTTTTTGGGCTACTTGCTGCATTTGCTCCTGCTTGAAAATTTCAGCTTGTACTGCCTGCTCTTTTTCCTCTTTGCTTTCACAACCACACGCAAGACCTATAACCAAGCCAATGGAGAGACAAGTGTATACTATTTTTTTCATTACTGCTCCTTTAAAAAGAAAATGATTATTTTATATGTTTATTAATAGACTTCATCAACTTTTCATTTTATAATTCTTACATAGTGACAAAAGTATGTCAAGCTGTAATATTTTTTGATTTAAGAAATCTCCTGATAGGCTGAAAACTCTCCACCTCTCTCGGCCAAAAACTCTTGCATCTTTTTTTGACCCAGTTTTCTAGCATAATCTTTTGGACTCATGCCAGCTCTATCTATCGCATTGATATCTGCTCCAGATGCGAGTAGTAGTTCTGCAGTCCGTATATTACTGAAGCAAGATGCTAGCATCAGGGGGGTAATACCGCTTCTTCGATTGCTTACATTGACATCTAGACCTTTATTAATACAAAGCTCAATCATATCATGTCGCTTGAATTTGATAGCCGTGTCTAGTGCAGATATTCCCATATCATTGCACTCTTTGATATCCAAACCATACCCTAACAACATCTCGATTGCTTCCATGCTACCATGGTTTCGTATTACATAAAAAAGAAGGCTGATCTCATCATAATCCTCCAACTCGTACTCTTCACCGATCAGAATTGGTGCAGAGAGATCGATACCCAACTCTAGCAAAGCCTTCATCTTGACTAGATTATCATGCTCTATAGCTTCCAATAACTCTTTCATCTTATAGCTCCTTTTGACTCATTAGGCTCAAAATTCCTAGAGAGTCTGATTGTCTAGGAAGCTCTCAATGCCAATGAATTAAGCACGGCGGGGGTCATGTGTTGCAAAATCAACTCACGAAGTGGGTGGATTTTCAACACTTGACCTCGGTTGAGTCGTTGTTATGTTTTAGCCGAGTTTAGGTGATTCATGATGCATTCGCTACGCTTCACGCATCATAAATCACCAGACCCCTAGTAATCGCCTAAATTCCTTATTTCATTGGCATTGAGGAAGCCCTAGGCAATAGATCTATGAACCAAATGGGTTCATTCCGCCCATCATTCCCATGGCTTGAGATTTTTTATTCTCATCTACCATCTTGGCAATATCATTCATCGCTGAGATAAGCAATATCTGCAATGACTCTTTGTCATCCATCAGAGAATCATCAATCACCAAATCGATCACTTCTCCTAACCCATTGGCGGTCAATTCGATCAGTCCACCACCTGCTTTGGCAGTAAACTGTACATTTTTGGACTGCTCTTGAGCCTCTTTGGCTTTCTCTTGTACTTGTTCGAGCATTTTGCTCATATCTCCTAGATTTAGCCCTTCAAACATATTAAAACCTTCCACATTATTCCAATCCTTCAAAAGCCTGCACTATGGCATTGTCGTCATCGAGAATGACAATTTTTGGCTTATGTTTATCTGCCTCTTCTTCACTCATAGTAGCATATGCGATCACGATAATCTTGTCACCTACATGGACTTTTCGTGCGGCGGCACCATTGAGACACATTTCATGCTTTCCCCGTTCACCTGGAATGATATAAGTTGAAAAACGCTCACCATTGTTAACATTTACAATATCAATCTTCTGCCCCACACGCATAGCGGCAGCATCCATCAGATCTCTATCAATTGTGATGGAGCCTACATAGTTTAGGTTGGCATCCGTCACAGTCGCTCTATGTATTTTACTATATAACATGGTAATCGTCGTACTATTCCCTCCTGTAATTTTTTAGGCTCCCCCTATCTCTTATTATACCACAAAAAATCTGGTGTAATAAAATAATTTATCGTGCCATATCCGCAGGGGCAATAGCCTCACCCCATGCCTCTTCTGCGATCACATATTCATCCACCACATTGCCACCAATGATATGCTCATCGATGATTTTATCAACTTTCTCTTTGGTCAGTTCCACATACATTGTATGACCTGGCTCTACTAGCATCACTGGCCCCTGTTGACAACGATTGAGACAGCTAGTCTGTATAGGCTGGACAGTTGCAATGATGCCTTTTTGCATCAAACTTTGTGATAAGTGCTGAAAAAGCTCTTGAGACTCTGGACTATTCTGACTTACACAGCTTGGTTTTGGCATTCCTGGAGGTGCCGACTGCTGACATTTGAAGATATAAAAAGCGGGTTGTGGTATACCATTTAACATGGGAGATCCTTTAGATAATTAATTCAGAGTATTTTACTCTTATTTGTGTAATTTTAGCAAAAAAACCTCTATTAAACCTTTAATCTTCCACTATAATTTATTTCTACTTGATAAAAATCAATGAGATTATAGAGAAAAAAGTCTATAATGCGAAAAAATAGAATAAGGAATATAGCAATGAGATACCCTGCTTTTTTTGATCAAATCGAATCGATAAAACTCCAAGATCCCCTCAGTAACTTTCTAGGTGCATTTGAAAATGGAGAACTTGAAATAGCTTATCTAGACTGTGTTAAACAGGCAGGACACTCCTGTCCTACTGTAGCAGGTGCATATCTCATGGCACTCAAGGGGCTAGAATCACTCTATCCCAATGCACTACCCCAACGAGGATATGTCAAAGTTGAGATGAAAGATAGTGAAACTCATGGTGTCACAGGCGTGATATGTAATACCGTCGCTTTT
>QMKU01000386.1 GCA_003646525.1 Campylobacterota bacterium | reverse complement strand
TATTTTCCAGCCCTTTCGTTGAGAGTCCATTTCTCAGATCATTGTAGTAAAAGAACATCCCATCAGCCAACCGAGGTTTGAGTACGCGCTCATTTCCCTCTATGACCTTAGTATAATCCTGAGTATATGCATTGCTAACGACAACAAATTTGTTGGAAAGACCTGAGCCTTCGTACACGGCAAAATAACGCTGATGCTCTTTCATAGAAGTGATGATCACCTCGGGAGGGAGTTCCAAGAAGCTTTCATCGAAGGTTCCTAGCAGTGCTTTGGGATTTTCCGTAATAGCTACAATCTCTGCAAGTAGTGTGCGATCTCGCTCGATGATGATTCCCTCTGCTGCCTCTAGTGTATCAAATTGAGCCAATATTTTTGCTTCACGCTCTAGTGGATATAAAGTCACTGCACCCTCTTTCAAGACTTCATCATAGGTCTCGATACTCTCGACCTCTACTGGATCAAAGTCCACCATACGGTGTACAAATGTTTGAGTGCCACTCTGCACACCGAAGAGCTCCACGGGTACCGACTCCTCACCTAGCCGTACCTGAAGCCATCGTATCGGACGGATAAACTCATCGCTTCGACTCCCCCAGCGCATCATTTTTCCAAACGCCATCGAATCGATCCATTTGCTGATCATCTCTTCGAGGAGTTCAGCAGTCTGCACTCCTTTTTCAACTCTCTTGAAATAGAGTACTTCGCGACCATTTTTGTCGGCACGCCCCAGTTCTTCAAAAGGCACGCCACACTTTCTAGCAAACCCTTCGCCTGCTTTGGTCACCTCTCCGTCTCTCAATGCAGCGACGACAGGAGGTCCCATCAATTCAATCATGCTCTCCTCTTGTTTGATAGGTATTGCGCTGTGCTTCAGCACCAACCTTCTAGGAGTGTAAATAAATTCAAAATCTGTACCTAACTTGTAGGATTCAAGCAAATTTTTCCATGATTTTTCAATCGCTTTAGCAGTCTTGAGCAAGGGTATCGCTGGTAATTCTTCTACGCCGATCTCGATAAGTAGTGGTTGTGTCATGTGTGAGTATCCTCTTGTTAAGTCCTGTGATTTTAGCTAAATCTTAGTAAATGAAGGATTAAGGGTTAAGAAATACGCTCTTTTCCATACTAATGCCCAAATTGAGATATCTTAGGTGTAGTCTAACATGACAAATGAGGATGCTTTAGATATACTTTCAACAGTGTTGTAGGTGCGACCATGTCGCACAAGTGATGATCTACTCGTGTGACATGGTCACACCTACGAAATCCAATAAGTTTAAAGTGTAAACTACTTTATGAACGATGCCGAATTTTTCAATGTATAGTATAAATACTTCAAGGGGTCTCCAAATGAAATGGTATAATAGCACTAAAGTTAAACTTCTAGGTTTCTTTTTTGCTCTTAGTGTCTCTTTTTTGATTAGTATGCTTGTTGTCCTGACGACACTCAAAAATGACGCTTTAGTAAATAATGCCTCCAAAGAGGTCAGTTTAGCAACAATCAAAATACTTAGCAATCTCCAAAATACAAAATATAGATTAGAGGAGATATCCCTAGCCTTGGCTTCAGTTGGTAGCGATATAAAGAGTGCAAACCAAAAACAAAATATTATCAAAAATATACTCAAAGCAAACGGTAGTGGAGTTGTGACAAGTGGAGGTATATGGTTTGAGCCTTATGTCATAGATGATAATCAAAAAGACTTTAGCCTATTTTTCAATAAAGAGTATGATGATTTCACCATTGTAGATGATTATATATCCGCAAATCCTATAAACTATAGAGATACAGAGTTTTATATGTCGGCTAGTTTTTTAAAAAAAGGTGAAACATACTGGACGAAAGTCTATATAGATTATGTCACAAAAGTGCGTATGCTTACAGTTGTTTCGCCTATCTACTCTGATGATAAATTTATAGGAGTTGCAAGTTTAGATATCAACATCAAAGAGCAAGGCGATAGAATATTTGATGATTTTAAATATCCAAACAGATATCTATTGATGATCGATAGAGAGGGTTCTATCGTGATGAAATCAACTCTACTTCATGGATATCTAAAGAGCCAAAGACTATATGAAGATAGTTGTGATGAGTTTCTAGATGAGTTCAAAGGTATGGAGTCTATTTTTGAAAAATGTATGACACTAGATGACTATAATAAGACCATAGCAGAAAAACTATCCGAAAATAGTCTTGAAATATCTCCAGATGAAGGTAAGAGAATTGCGTCTATACTTGCTCATAGAGAGTCAAGTGTCAAACTTGGAATGCAAACAACGGTTAAGTTTATAGAAGATGATCCTGTCCTCAAAGAAGATAGTATTGTGGCTATCTTTGATTTTCCAATAACTCATTGGAAAATCATTATTGGCATACCTGAAGAGCAAGTGTTAAATGAGAGTAACTCTATGTATAAGCAGGTTATTGATGCGTCCATATATATAGCACTCTTGGCAGCCCTCATAGGTTATTTTCTACTCAGAAGTCTGTTTATAAACCCCATAGAGGAGATAAATGATCAGCTCATACACAACAAAGAAGATGAGAGAAATCACTACAGACTGTTGAGGAGCAATGACAGAGGTGAGATAGGGGCACTAGTAGATAGCCTAAACAAGAGAACAAAGGCTCTATATGAGTCAGAGGGCAGGGAGGCAGAGGAGATACAGAAGCGGATTGTAAATGAAAAATTACTAGAACAACAGTCAAAAATGGCTG
>QMKU01000385.1 GCA_003646525.1 Campylobacterota bacterium | reverse complement strand
CTGAACGGGATAGCTAGGATCTTCTGTACCGTTACACAAGGCTTGAGTAATCTGCTTCTGGAGATGTGGAGCCAACCATTCCTTTATTGATGTAAGGGCTGTAAGTCTGGCTACTTTCTCATCATAAAATTGTACTGGAGCTTCTATTCCGTCCAGTAATGGTTTCAGGGCCTCTTCACTCCGACTGGCACCCAAACCAAGGAAAGCTCCTGCACGAACTAAATTTCTCCATCCATCTTTTTTTGTGTAGCTTGTCAATAAAGGAATATCTTGCTCATCACGTTGTTTACCCAGACTCTCTAGCAGGGCCATCTCACCGCGATAAGGGAGATCTTTGTCTTTCAGTTTGGTTAAAATGGATTCTCTCAGCATGGCATGTTGATGAACACCACAGGCCCGGGCAGCTTCTTCAATGACCATGGGATCGCCTTCTGCAAGCAATAGTGTTGAGAGATGCTCATAGGCATAGGTATTCCCAACGCTTCCAAGGGACCGATACCCATGAATTCTGAGACCCCAGCGGTTTTCCTTTCCAAGATAATCACGGATCGCCTGCAGATTTTTACGTTTGCCCGTCTTGGCCAATTCACTCATGGCCTGCATAAGTTCACGAACCGTTTTTCCGTATTTGAGAAGATGACGCAGTTTCTCATCCCCAGGGTTAAACTCAGCCTCAAAGAGTGATTTCATGTTAGGATCAAGCATCACATGTACCGGCTCATCCATCTTGATATTCACAATCTGGGCTCCCTTGGTGAGATGGACGGTATCACTATGATCAACACCTTCGCTATCTTGCCAACCGAGCTCAAGATCCATTTCGAACAGCTCAATTCCCTTTTTGGTGTCTACTTGAACCTGCTCAAAGGTAAACTTGCCAATTCCTTTTTTCGTATCATACTCAAAACTGACTTTTAGGATGGGATACCCCTTTGATCTAAACCACATATCAAAAAAACCATCCAGATTCAGACCAGAATGCTTCTCAATGCATCGTTGAAAATCCAGGGACTTGACTGTATGGGTCGCATAAGTGTTAACATATTCCTGAACTCCAGCCCAAAATTTATCATCACCTACCAGCTGACGCAGCATATGCAAACGCCAGGCACCACCGGGATAAAGATGCATATCAAACATGTTCCAACTGTGATCATATTCTCTGGTGATGATGGGGCGCACATAACGATTCTTGGCTTCAGTCATATAACTTTTGGCTTCTTCAGCAAGTTGCCAGTGCATGGCGTCGACTCCCTGCGAATCTTCCAGCCAGACAGATTCAATATAGGTCGCCCAGCTTTCTTTGAGCCAGACATGGGAAAAATCATAGGAAACAACTGCATCGCCAAAGTAAGAATGAGACATTTCATGGACATTGATAAGATCCATGATGTATTTCCACTCCCTGGCCATGGTATCATCCAGCATGAATTTATCATCCCAGGATACGAGAGAGATGTTTTCCATGGCGCCACCCACTTCCCGACCGGCAATCTGAAAATATTTGGGATATGGAAATGCCATTGCAAGTTTCTGCTCCATCCAGATCAGCATTTTTCGTGTGGGTTCAAAGGTGCGTTGCAACTGTTCCGGGGAGTATGATTTATCTGCAAAATAGGCAATCGGCATGTCTCTCAATGGCTCATCTTCGTAAACCGAAAATTCCCCAATAGCAAAACAGGCGAGATAGCTGGGACAGGGGAAATCCAGGTTCCAATGGGAAGTTTTCATTCCACCATTGATTGTTTCGGAAACCAGAGCCCCATTTGCCAGGATAGTTAGATTTTTTTCTGCCGTGAGATGATATTCCATCTTTGACCGAACGGTGGGAAAGTCCACACAGGGGAACCAGTATCTTGCACGTTCCGTTTCATTGTCAGTGATAGCAAAAAATGGGAATTCAGGTCGCCACTCATCAGGTGCTGAAAACTTAAGTCCCGAGATAGGTTCGTGTACGCGATAGTCAATGCGAACAACGCACTCCTCATTTGCCTTAAAGTATTTTTCAAAACTCAGATTGATAAACAAATCATTGTAGCGGTAGTCCATCCCTTTGTCACTCAAATCATGGACTATCAGGTCTTCAAAATCAATGGCATCCAACTTGATGGCGAGTTGTCCAGCTACATTTGCACGCAATGTGATTAATGCGTAACCAACTGCTGATCTCTGTTTGAGATCAACCGTGAGGTGCAGAGCGGTATGAACAGGCTCAAGTTGTAGATCTGGAGCATAATTTTTGGTCACTCCTGCCAGGGCAAAATCACCAAACTTATATTGATGACGACGAGATAACTGTTCATATTTCATGTGCAATCCTTACAAAATTCTATTTACTGAAAGCGGAAATCGGAATTTCAAACCACTCTCGCTGTTCATTGGTCACAATAATTGTTTTTGAATCCTTAAAGCAAATCCCTTCAGTCTGATTAGCTTTGACCAGGCTAAAGGTTCTGGGTGTTTGCGCTAAAAAATCATCGCCACGCTTGGGTTTGGGAAAATACCATATTGTAGTTGCCAACGGATTTTGGGCCAACATAACCATGGCGGATTCATCTGGAGCTATACTGGCATCTGTAACCCAGCCACCCAGGTCTTTCTTGCGATTAATCAACGTTAACACATTCACGCGATTTGTAAAGCGTGTATCCATCCGATAGAGCTTGGTTGCAGCGGCCGGTTTTCTGATATTCCGATCAGCTCTGTGTTTGGAAAGGAAATAAATCTT
>QMKU01000384.1 GCA_003646525.1 Campylobacterota bacterium | reverse complement strand
AGTGCCTGTGCAACATCAGCAAGCCCACCCGTCTTGGCATAAGGATAAATCTCTGCTGAGGCAAAGAGCAGTTTCATTTTAGATTTTTGTCTCACGAAGCAATTTAGCTGCCTCTTCAGGTGCTACAGGATTGATAAATATACCAGTAGAGAGCTCAAAGCCTCCCAATCGATAGATGCGTGGCATAATACGGATATTCATCCGATAGTATTTTTCGAGTTGAGGCATGAAGGGTTCATTCTCGAAATTACTGTTGAGTGGTGCCATGTCAAAAGCTAGATTGTAATTAAAATTACCCAGCTCAGCTTCGAGACGCTGAAAAACCTCTTGGATAAGGCTTGCTAAATGTCCGATATCATCACGATTTAGCTTATAGAGACTGGTAGATTCGCTTGTGGATGCGATCATAACTTCAAAAGGATAACTTGAGGCAAAGGGACAAAAGGCAGTAAATGTACCTTTTTTACTCACGATTCTTACTTCTGCTTTTAGTTCATTGACTAGGATATCTTCTAGCCTAGATCTGCCATGTCTACGGTAGTACTGTAGTCCTCTCTCTAATCGCTTGAGTAAACTTTGTGGCATAACTGGAAGTGCTATTATTTGTGTATGGGGATGAAATTGTGTAGCTCCTGAACTTGTTCCATGATTTTTAAAGACACTGGCATAAATGAGGCGTTTATCTGCCTTGAGATCGGAGATTCTTTCAGAAATAGCTTGGAGCCAATCTGAAATTTGGGTAACTTTCATCGTAGACAATCGACCATCATGCTGAGGAGTATCTATGACAATTTCATGTGCCCCAAGACCTAGTCTTGATTCAAACATACCATCAATATCAGAGTGATTGTCTAGTTCGATCTGTACAGCTTTATAGAGATTGGGGATGACTCGTACACTCCAATGCATGGCATTTGCTTCATTGCTTCTGATTGCATAGATCTCTGGGGGTGTCATCCCCTCATGCCCTTCACAAAAAGGGCAATCATCTATTGGTTCGCCTACTGCTGTATTGCCAAGTGTATCTGGTTTGCGCATGCGTTCAGGAGCGATCAAGACATAATGATCATGTAATCTGTCTTTTCGAATGTCAGACATGTTTTTTTCCTTTTCTAAACATTAGACAAACCAATTTTCTGCATAGTTTGTCTCTAAATTGATCTCAAGTTCACCGTATCCTGGGAGGGTCTGTATGATAATGCCATTTTGTTCGATCTCGAAACGCAACTGTACTTCTTTGGCATCTATCGTAGAGAAATCAATTGCAATTTCCAACCAAGTTCCACAAGCTATCTCTAGTTTGATCTGTTTGGACTCTGTCATAGAATGCTTCGTCTGGCATAGTGGTGTTAACGGTATTTCAAATCGCGCATCAAAGGGTTCGACAATGAGATAGAGCGTGTCACATTTATGCATTTGGGACATATCGCCCTCAAAAGCACAATAGATTTGTTTTTCACTATGTCCGTATCGTATGATTTCGATAGGACCTCGTACTCTGTCCATTGTCGAAAATAGTTTGGTTTCATCTACGATACCGCATCCAACCCACTCAAAAAAAGTATTTTGATGACCATTGATAGAGGGCTTGATAGGAGCCTTTGGTTGCAGAAGGAAGTTTTCTCCACCACGATCAGATATGATAGGTACATAGAGATCATTTGGTGGCGATATATTCATGAGGAGATAGATCTCGATAAGATGTGAGCGAAATAATTCATCAAATTCAACACCAAAATCAGTACTATGATCATCACCGTACCACCAGAACCAGTCGGAACATTCAGCAGCCAAAAAGTGGTCTTGTATCTTTCTTTTGGTCTCGTCTGTCATCCCTGCCTCATGGTGTTCATAGTCGCGTTTAGTCATGTAGATCAGTTCCCAGCCACGGGTTTTTTCTGGATGTCCTACCCAAGTATTGAACTCACCATGTATCCAGCTACCAGGAGCAAGATGAGGGAGTGTTTTTAACTCTTTTTGTGCTACTTCATCCATCCCTACGGTACTACACCACTCAGTATCCGAGAGTTTTGCATAAAGGGCATCGAAGAAATCAAAGGCATTATTGGGGTAAAACTCCCAGGCATTTTCGCCATCGAGAATCACAAAGACAGTACGAGCTTCTCCTTTGCGAATGATAGGTTGTAGAGAGGAGACAAAATGATTTGCCGCACGCTCCGCATCCCAAAAACGATAAGTAAAGCCAATAAGATCACTTAATCCATGATCTCTAAATCCCATGGCAAGACCTTTGTATTGGTAGGGATGATAGAGTGCATCACGATGATCAGAACCTAATGATTTGAATAAAACTGCCTCATCTGTGGCAATCCACTTGAGTCCTGCTTCACTATAGAGGGCGACTGTTCGTTCATCTACCGCACCTTCTGCTGGCCAAAACCCTACAGCATCATGCCCGAAAGTCTCCTTGAAAAGAGTCTGAGCTCTAGTTATCTGAAGTTTTGCATCCTCTTCAAGCGAGAGATAGTGTTCTGGTAAATTGGTTCCAGGGTGAGCAACATCAGCATTTCTCATATCAACCAACAAAGGCAGAATGGGGTGGTTGAGAGGAGTAGTAGAGAGTGAAATCGTGCCTTCTTTTTGTAGCTTGGTATAATAAGGAAAGATGGTTGACATAAACTCACCAAGCGTATTTAAAAGTATGCGTTTTTGATCACAATGAAATCCATTTTTTATTTTGAGTAACTCTTTGACAACTTCATTGTGT
>QMKU01000383.1 GCA_003646525.1 Campylobacterota bacterium | reverse complement strand
GGATGCTCTCCCTACAGGGGCAGTAGTAGGGACAACAAGTTTGCGAAGGAGAATGCAGCTTTTACAACAGCGTCCAGATCTTACTGTCAAAGATCTTCGTGGCAATGTCAATACGCGTCAAAGAAAACTAGAAGAGGGTCAATACGATGCGATTATCCTCGCCTATATTGGCTTAAAACGCCTTGACCTACTCAAGGATATTCCTTTTGTCGAGAAACTCTCCTTTATGATCCCTCCAATGGGACAAGCAGCACTAGGTATCGAGATCGTCAGTGCCAATGATAGTATCCGTGAGATTGCGATGAGTCTCAATGATACAGAGAGTTATCTATCTACTAAATTAGAGAGAGATTTTGTCTCTAAGATCGGAGCAGGCTGTTCCGCACCAGTCGCTGTCAATGCTGTGATATATGGTGATAGTATGACGATCAAAGCAATGCTTGGCTATCCAGATGGGACGCATATCATGGAAAAAGTATTAACAGCATCTGTTGTCAATTCAGACGATCTGGGTTTACAGCTTGCTGATATGATGATCTCAGAGGGTGCCTTGGAGATCCTCTCTAAGGCAGAAGAGTTGGCATTTAAAGATGAGATGCCACAGAGACTTTGACCATTATCTTTTCATTAATATTCAATTTTCCAACGGTTTACTCTTAAGTGCTATACTTCAACCAAGAAAGATGAGAGTCTTTCAAGCGATATCAGGAGTTTGTTTTACTTCTTGTCCGAAATTGTGAACTTTCCTTGTTTGCTCTTGATTTCGCAATATCCACAAAGAAGCGGGTTGTGTTTATCTTCCTTGTTTTTTACACTACTTCTTGTTACCCCCGCTTCTTTTTTCTTACTATGCATAGAGATTAGGAATCGTCAAAAACTCAATGAATATTTAAAATAGTAACTATTTCCAACCATTCCAAATTCACTATCACTAGATCCATTCCCGATCATAGCCCCAATGATGAAGGTGTTGTTGTCTCTCATTCCCAGCATATTGGTCAATGCCAATGAATTAAGGATTATTACTCTTTGGAAGTGATGGCTTCAGCCTCACCAAATACCTGCCGAAGCTAAAGCATCGGCTCCGAAAAGTTGAATATTTCCCTTAATTCATTGGCATATTGGTGGGAATGTATGCAATAAATGGTGCGTTAGCAAACACCCCTATTATTAGGGGTCTGGTGATTTGTGATGCGTGAAGCGTAGCGAATGCATCATGAATCACCTGACCTCGGCTAAAACATGGCAACGACTCAACCGAGGTCAAGTGTTGAAAATCCACAGTTCCGATAGTTCCCTATTTTTCCTCATTACTGTTTTTTGGCTTTGGATTTTTTCGCGTAGGTCGGGGTCTCCTCTCCCCGACTCAAAGAGCATAAAAAAAGTAATAGACGAAAATTCTGAAAGAAGTTATTTGCTTAAGTGTAAGATATGGATATAAAAATAGGGTCAAGTAACTGACATTATGCACACTATGAACAAATGAGATAAAGTATCTTTTTGGTAGGTTTGGTACCACCAAAGATTATTATCTAAAGGAATATCTGTATTTTCCAATACTTTTTAATAAAATTTTAGGCTGAGATTACCAGAGTAAAGAGGGTACATTGTAAATATCAGCTATTTTAGATAAAATTATATATTCAAGAGTACTGCGAAAAAGTTTTGACAAGGTTTTAAATACGAGGAGAAATGATGTTTAAAAAAAATAATATATCAATATATAAAGATACAAAACGAAATGAGAAATGTCCATGTGGTAGTGGGAAAATTTTTAAGAAATGTTGTATGAAAGAGTATAGGGAGAGAGAAAAGTTTGTAGAATCTGCAATATTTTCTACATTTTCACCTATACAGCCTTTATCACTAGAAGATATAAAGATTTTTCAAAAAGTTTATGATGACATTATACTGTCTGTGCGTAAACATAAAAAGTATTCAAAATTTGACTATGACTATGATGAACGAGAAATTTTATATAAAAATAGAACAGAAATTTTAAATGATTTTCAAAAAAATAATATTTTAAATGGTGCCCAGAATGAGATAGTTGAAGCACTAAGAGAAGCTAAATATGATTTGTTTGCTTTGTGTGAATATAGTGATAGAACAGCAGTTGTTGTTGACTCAGAAACAAATGCCTATAATGTTCAAGCATTAATTACAGATTTTACAAATCTTTTTAAGGAAAAAAATGTCTTATTCTATACGACTTTAATCTCCTATAAAAATAGATATATTTTAGATGGTTATTATATTTACATTGAAATAGGTCAAGATACTATTAGTGAGATGAAAAAGCTTCCCTCTTATGGATTAGAGATGAATTTTCAAAAGAAGAAAAAAATTACTTTTTTCCCTGTAAGCATTAATTTATGCCTTTTCACCAATGCTTTACATTATGAAAAGATGGAAAAGATCGTTTTGGAACATACCTCAAAAGAGTTTACACAAAATATATTAAATCTATTTCAAGATACACCTTTTGAAAGCAAATTTTTAGTTTCATCACTTATTCGTAGTATAGATTTTTTATACTATACAGATAAAGATGCTCTAAATAAGGTAAAACTACTCAGCGGATTGCCTGTCTCAAATTTTGAAAAGAATGGTAATAATTCAGTTATCCCTTACGATATTTTAAAGTCATATTATCAACAAAATGATTTAGACAAAAGTATGAGTAAAGATATTTCTAAAAATATAAAATATGCAAAGGAGTTAGTAG
>QMKU01000382.1 GCA_003646525.1 Campylobacterota bacterium | reverse complement strand
TGGTGTAAATTGTTCCTGAATTATAATCTCCAAGCCAGTTTAAATCACCTGAAGGTCCAACAGCTCCTAAATCACCTTTAGGTCCAGATACTGCTTTAATAGGAAATAAGGAGATATTACAACCGGCTATTCTTGTAGCTAACTGAACGGTGCTATTACTTATAATTTGAACTTTCAGCTTATCCCCTGTATTGAAAGTGTAAGGAATAGTAATACTTGAAGTGTCACTACCATCAGAGGTGCTACGTGAATAGTTATATATAGACAAACTCGGAATATCCGCATATCCTGAACCCGTATCAATCTGAACAAATGAATATGCTGTTGCTCTATTATTATCTATATTATCTACTGATATTGTTAAGTTCAACATAAAAGTACCTGAAGAATTAAAAGTAATTTCATTAGATGCTATAGTAAAACTAGGAGAAGTGAATCTTACAGTATCAAAAGTCACATCTACTCTTGTGTTGGTGAATGTTTGAGTAGTAGAAGGATATACAGAATAAATACTTGCTTCTAATTCGTCCCAATCTGAACTTAAAGTTGGGTTTTGTGTTAAGTCACCTTCTTGAATACCCGTAATATTTGTATTAGCTATAAATTGCTTACCTGCCCAATTAATGATATTATTAGTTGAATAATTAGCAGTTTCATCATAATACATCATTTCAGGAACAAAAGAAGCTCCCGTTATAGAACGGTCTTTAATTTGTTGCTCTGTTACTTGAGTTCTTGCCATTTTAGTCCTTTTTAGTCCTTTTTAGATATATGGAAGTCCCCCGAAAGGGACTTATTATATTTAAGCTTGTACGATTAAACGTATTTATAGTCAACAATAACCATATCGGCACCTGCTAAAGCATTAGTAAATGTTATAGTTGCACCTGCTATACTGTAATCATCACCTGCATTTGCTTGTCTTACACCATTTAGATAAACTCTTTCAGTATTAGCTGTTGGAGTATTTGCTAAGTTTCCTAAAGTAGCTGAACCACCTGTTACTGTTGGTCTCTCATTGAATATCTCGAACCCTGCTGTTGCGTTATCAACATAATCAGTTGTGGCAATAGCTAAAGCAACAGTTCCATCTGGTTGTACGGTTAATTGAGCTTCATTTGTTCCTGCTGTGCTGAGAATCAAAGGATTATTATTTTGAGAAGCTACAACCACCATTGCTTGAGATTGAAGTGTTAAAATGCTAGTTGCGTTAATCGCTACATCATTACCAGCTGTTACGTTGAAGTCATTACCTGGAGTCACATCGACATCATTCATAGTGTTTAAAGTGAAGTCTACACTGCTAGTAGAAATAGACGCAAATTCATTACCGCCAGTTCCTAAAATAAGATTACCACTTAGAGTTGAGTCGTGGATAGTTAAATCATAACTTGCTGTGTCGATAACCCTACCAGCAGTTAGTCCACCACCTAATGTTACATTTGTACCTGTAAGCATAACACCATCAGAAAAAGTAAGGGCATTAGCGGCTATTGTAGTATCAACATAATTAACATCCGCAATAGCACCTGGAAGTGTTCCATCTGGTGATACATTTAAAATACCTGCGTTAGTTACTGCGTTATTAATAACAAACATTTCACCAGAAGCCACTGTAAAGCTTCTATCACCAGTTACTGTTTGAGCTAACTCTAAACCTGTGGCAGATACTTCTAAAGAAGTCCCATTTGTTGTACCAATTTGTACTTGCATATCGTTAGCATTAACATTGAGAGATAAATCTGTAGCCACTACGTCAAATGTTCCCGCTGTGTCTGTTAAACCATTACCTGCTGTTTTTGTAACACCACTAATAGCCCCAGCTAATTTAAGAGGAGTAACGATATTGTTATCATCTGCCCCTGCTGTAACTTCTGCTACTGTAGCAATCTGAGCAATGCCTTTTACTGTTTCAGTTGCTTGGTCACGATTACTTTCCATAATAACCCAACTAGCATCTACATTTAACGGGGTATCTGTCAGTGCTACTAACATATCACCTACATTAACTGTTTCTGAACCTACTGTTGTACCGTTTGCTACTGAAGTAATATAAAATACATCACCTTCTGCTACTGCACCTGTACCTTTGTAATCTGTTGGGTAATCACCTGCTACAACTGTAGCATATCCATCAGGGGACTTCATGTTTGAATCGATTAAACCGTTTACATATCCTTGAGAAGCTGCGAAATTATCTCCATATTGTGCAGAGTCAATTCCATCTAGGACTGCTGTGTTTGTGGTAGATAAATCCCACGTTGCTCCATCTACGAAATCCGAAGAAAGTCTATCTAAATCTACACTACCGATACCTATTTGTCTAGTACCACCTATTTGTGTTATTGCCATTTTTTTGTCCTTTTGTTATTTATAGTTTAGAGTCCAAAGGACCCATTTATAAGTATTAAATATAAGAATATTTAATAATCACTTTATCGTCTATTTCGATTGGGATAATAAAAGTTATCCTTGTGCCTGAAATTGTATAATCGCCTGTTACCTCCATATCAAGATACATACCATTCATAAAGACCATCAAATGCTCTGTTAATAGTGGTGTTTGTGTTAAGTCAACATAATTATTAGCAACATCAGCTGCGTCTATAATATGTCTATCCGTTATTCTTATAGGGTCTGCCGTTCCAGCTGCTGCATATATTTCACCTGTTACCGTGTTACATCTTAGGTCTGTATATGTTGCTGGATTTGCTATTGGGGTTTTTCCGTATTCATAG
>QMKU01000381.1 GCA_003646525.1 Campylobacterota bacterium | reverse complement strand
CCCCTCCGAAAAAGTTTTGATCTTATCTTTGAGTTCAGAGAGAGGTTTGAGGCTACGAATAATCCAAAGATAGAGAAATAACAACAAGAGTAAGGCACCAGCAAAAAGCATGCTCATCTCCAAGGTAAGCTTGGGTTTGTTCATATTTTCTAGCAATAGATTAAAGCGGTCATTGTTGATAAGTATAAAACGCTTGTATCGGTATATGATTACTCGATACTTGGTTTTTCCTTCATCATCTTTTGAAAATTTTCCGATCAAACCCTTTTGCTCTTTGTCTGGAACGAGACGGATATTTTGCGAGTCGAGATAGCCTGTATCTATCGCATGGTACTGAAGATAGTAAAGATAGAGATAGTGGGTATTTTCACGCTCTTGTTTGATGAAGGCATCTTCGGCACGCTTTTCTTGATATTGGAATGCTGCAACAAAAAGCAGAACCAATAGCACAAGAGCAACAGAAAAGATGAGATTGATCTTGCCTCTCAAGGAGTGTATCGTCACAACTGAAGCCTAAATCCCATACCTCGAATCGTTTGAATCAACTGGGGATTGCCCAGCTTGGAGCGTAATTTACTGACGATCATATCTAAGCTTTTGTGATGCGAATCAATACTCATTGATTGGGAAGAGTAGATAAGCTGCTCTCGTGAGAGTGCTTTGTTTTTGTGTTGAATCAATTGGCTTAGAATGTCAAATTCGGCTGGAGTCAGAGAGAGAGCTTTGCCGAGATAAAAGATCAGATCATGAACTATCTCAAGATCATCTGGCACTTGTTCAGGCTCTATTTTTTCCCGATAGCGTCGCAGAAGTGAATGAATCCGAGCAAGCATCTCCTTGGGGTCATAGGGCTTGGGGATATAATCATCTGCTCCTAGTTCCAAACCTGTCACTTTGTCTTGGATATCACTGCGTGCTGACGAGATGATGATAGGGATATGGTAGCGCTGAGCAATCTCCTGACATACTTCCAAGCCATCCATACCAGGAAGAGTCAGGTCGAGGATGATGAGATCAAATTTGTTGATGCCCGCAGACAACCCAAGGAAGGGATCTTCATAATTTGTGACTTTCATGTCATGCACTGCTAGATATTCACTCAGTATTTCAGCAAATTCAGGATCATCCTCAATCATCAGAATTTTTATCATGAAGCATCTTCATGGGATAGGGTATCACTAAAATAATCAACCTTAAACTTGCTTTTTGTAAGTTGCTCAAAAGAGAGTCTGGCTTTTTGAAACTTGTAGGTGGATTCGCTTCTCTTGATACGAAAAAGTAACTGGATCATATTTTTTCTATGGTAGTGTCTGAAGTGTTTAGTCCTAGCAGGATCACGAGTATGCTCTGTCAATGCCTTGTTGTAGTCGCTGATCGTTTCACAATGCTCAATGAGCAAAAACTTATAGGCAGAGAGTTCATAATAGAAGAGGTCGCTTGCCTTAATCTTATCATGTGCCGAATATTTAACAATCTGCT
Source organism: Campylobacterota bacterium (assembly GCA_003646525.1). Lineage (GTDB taxonomy): Bacteria > Campylobacterota > Campylobacteria > Campylobacterales > Sulfurovaceae > SZUA-451. The sequence goes on along the minus strand of QMKU01000381.1, from coordinate 1,263 downwards.
TCAGGGCATCAATCGGTCGCAGGAGCCCATGCCAAACCATGGTGGTATAGAATTTAACAATAAATTCAACATTTTTGATCTCATTTGATTCAAGAAGCCTATTAAATCTATCCTGTAGTGCACTATTGATAAATTGTGCTCTAAATTGGGCTATATTTTTGACTATAGATGCACTTTGTAGAGAATCATACTCTGTATTAAACAGTTCCCATTCTCTAGCTTGCACATCATATTGATGGAGGATTTCGATGGAGATGACACTGTCATTAGTGAAAAGATTTAACTCTTCATCTTTGAGTCTATTCAGGAGAAAAATGCCCTTTTCAAAAAAGGAGAGACTGCTTGCATATCTCACGGCAGGAGTATCATCATCCCTAAATATCTCTTCTGGTGGATTCATCAATCCTAGTCCATACTTTTGCCCCAAGTAAAGATAGCGGATGATCACAATAATATGGAATAAATTTCCCATGTAGATTTCTGAATGAGAAGATAAAAATGCGCTAATCTCTTTGTATCGAAACAGAGACTCTTTGATGAACTGACGAATATCATCAGAGTTGAAGTATTTGCTCTGATTTGCCAATCCATAGTAGACAAAAGCATTTTGTATCCTGAAAAGCATCTGCAAAGTAAGGTCACTCTGTTTTGTGGCAAAATCATCGGTATATCCGATTTCTGCCTGAAGTTGATGAACATAGTCTTGCCGTGAAATTTCATGACTATCCAAGAGATCTTCAAGATCTTCCACTCTTTTTGTTGATGCTAGATAGATAGGGTATATATCTGGCTGGAGTTTATCCAAAAGCTTTTTGACAGGAATATATCCTCCATTATGTGACATTTGAAAGTGTGCCTTTTCTGTATCAACTTGAAGTCTCTCGAACTGCTCTTCAAGATTTTTCATTGCATCAGAGAGGAATTTCCACTGTACGGTGATTTCACTGTTGCGCCCTCGACCTTTTGCCTGAATGTTGTAACTGCTAGTATGCTCCATGGATGCCCAAAGGTTCTCAAAGCTCGTATGGATTTGAATTTCGATATTGAAATAACCATAGAACTTTCGCAGTCTGTCGATCGCATTGTCTTGAGGGTCACTTAATGCGAATATCGCATTGGGGTCAAGTGATAGTTTGTCATTTGGATCCGATAAAGAGGCATCAAAGCGTGGATTGAAAAGGGTGTGATCACAGTGAAGTGCTCTATATCCACTTTTTTTTTCGACGGTATAAAATCCATACAGCAGGTGATCATCTGTACGAT
>QMKU01000380.1 GCA_003646525.1 Campylobacterota bacterium | reverse complement strand
CATAATTATCTCTTGTGTTTCTGCTTTTTTATCTGCCATCGTCATCAATGCCATACTCACAACAAGCGAATTTACAAACTTTTTCTCTTTTGAGAAACTCTCTGGAGTATATTGCCTAAACTTCTTACCAGCTTCACCCAATAGCTCTGTGCTTTTGTTTTTTATCGTATTCCAATCTAACATTTTAATCCTTTTTAATTTAAAAACTTTCCCCAAAATCAATATTTACTTTATATTGAAATACTCACATTGGGGAATATTATTATATATAGAAAAAGGGCATAAGCCCTTTTCCAAAACTACAAATAAGTATTTGTAACGGTTTTTAGTGTATCTGCTAGTTTAGTATCTTTAGTAGGTTCACCAATAGCTGAGAACTTCCACTCTCCGTTTCTTCTATATAGTTTGCCCAAGATCATAGAGACATATCCAGCAAACTTCGCATCACTAGCAATGTTGTAGTTTGCTACTATCTCATTTACTCTACTAGGTGTCCCCTCATAGAGTCTAATAGAAGCAAATGGCACAGTGGCGAAATCTTGCCCTTGGAATGAGTTTAGAATAAAAACTACATTATCAATGTTGGCAGGAATTTGATCAAGGTTAATTTGAATAACTTCATTGTCAAGCCCATCATCACCATCCACATCACCTGTTGTGTCATCACCTGAATGCAACACGCCCGATGATCGTAGCTTACCAAAATAGACTGTATCTACTAAGGTTTTATTATTGTCAAATATACCTACAGACAAATCTAAATCTACAGCTACTTTCTTCGTCCCCCCAAAGAGACCTTTTTTGTCAATAGCGCCCCAGTTTGCACCTATACAAAAAGAAGTTAAATTACTTCCATTGCTTTTTTTGAGGTTAATCTTTTGACCTTTTGCTAAGCTAATTGCCATTAGACACTCACTCCATACATTTTACAAAAACCTGCCAACCCATCATTGAATCCGGCACCTACTGCTTTGAAGTTCCAGCCACCACTTTTGCGGTAAAGCTCGCCAAAGTTAATAGCAGTTTCACTAGAGTAGTCTTCATCTAGCTCATATTGAGTGATCACTGCTCCACCATCTTGGTTAATCAATCTGATTAATGAGTTACTTACTTGTCCAAAATTTTGGTTTCTAGCTGTTGCTTCATCGATTGTTACGGTAAAAATAATTTTTTCCACTGCTGGATCAACTTTCTCCAAATCAATCTCAATCACTTCATCGTCGCCATCACCTTCACCTGTTCTATTGTCGCCTTGATGCACAATAGCTCCACAAGGAGAAGTTGCATTATTATAAAAAATAAAGTGACCATCACTTAATACTTTATCATCTGCACCAACTAAAAAAAGAGAAGCATCGAGGTCAAATTGAGTACCTGTATCAGTTGCATTTGCATCCCATCCTAACCCAACTTTAGTTTTTTTCAAACCTGGAGCCTCTTTGCTCAATGAAACTCTTCCGCCTTTTGATAAATTTACAGCCATATATATCCTTTAGTAGTTATAATTTTCCATCTAGCCATTATTGACTAAAACAGTATAGACATAATAGCATAAAAATTGTCCAATTTTACTACAATGATAGCAATTTAGGAATAGAACTAAAATAACTACTAAAGTTCAATATTTAGGAGCAGGGACTTTAGTCCCGTTTTATGGGACTAAAGTCCCTGCTCCAAGTATCTATTTTTTGTTATTTCTGAGTGAAGGATCCTTGCGACACCAGCGCAAAAAAAGACGATCTGGATCCATGCGTGAGTCCATGGTAGTTTCGCTGAGAATATGTGCTGCCAACTCTTTACCCATAAGCGGAGCAAAAACAAAACCTCTACCACCCAAGCCGTTGCATATATATAAATTTTTATGATACTTCAATGAGGGGCTAGAGCCTCTCGTGATAGCAGGATACTTCTCTAACATATATTGAGTATCTACAACTCTGCCAACTAATGGAAAGTAATCCTTAGATCCTGCTCTCATGCCACAATAGGTTCCTTTGAGTCTGAAATCATCTGTATTTACCATCTTGGAGGCTGTTTGAAATAGCTTGCCTAGTGGCTCTCCTTTACACGCTAAGCAGGGTTCTTGACTCTTAACATGTGTAGCTCCTATCTTGATAATACCATCTATATTGGCAGAGATAGATATACTTTTATGCATGCTTATAGATAGTGGTAGACTTGAGTAGTAGTCACCACGAGAACCCCAAGTACCTCTCACACCCATATATCTCATATCCAATAGATCATTTTGATATCCAGTTGCAAGTATGATATTTTCTGCTCTATATCTATTGCTGCTTTCTGTATTACTTAGTACCCAACAGTCACCATTATGCTTCAGCTCATCAACCCTAAATTGCTCATGTGGTAGCTGATCCCATATAGCACGAGTTAGACCAGGGGCATCACAAACTCCAGCCTCTTCAAATAGAAAACTATCCAACTCCTCGTCTATGCCAAACCCTCTAATAGTTTTAGAGTCTATAGTTTCATATTTTGATAGATTGTACTTTTTATACTCTGGAAATTTTTGAGCATCATCTATATCTTTGGGAATACGCAGAATAGAAGTTTGATGAAAATATTTTGGAAAATTTTGTAGATAGAAATCTTTGGCAAACTCAAACGCTTCATTGGTCAACTCTTGGAGTGGTGACCCTTTGCCGATCTTTGGTGAAACAAAAGCACCTGCAGCACCAGAACCACCACTTGCTGCTACACTACTGCGATCTAAAAGCAGTACACTT
>QMKU01000379.1 GCA_003646525.1 Campylobacterota bacterium | reverse complement strand
AGTTTCAGCAAATACCATAAAATCATTGGCATTTTTCATATATTTTGTTTTGGCATACTTATCTAATATTTCCATATCATCATCCATTGCATCGTGAAAAAGTGATAATCCATTGTCAAATATTGGAGCAGTTTTGACTATCTTGTTAGTAGCACTATCTACCAAAAAACCAAAATTCCCAAAATGTCTATCGGTATTTACTATAATCACATCAAAGATAAGCATATCTACCAATGAATCGTAAAACTCATCTCCCAACTCTCTATAGTACTCTAAAACAGCCTTCCAGCCACCATCTGTAACAAGATGACATATAGGAATAAAAGATAGCTCCTTAGAGCTAAAAACCTTACAAACAGAGTTTGTATTTCCTTTCCATTTTCCCAAATTGTAGTAAGTTATATCTAACTCCATTACAGAAGCTATTTGAGAAGCATAAAACTCACTATATGGCTCTTTTCCACAATTGGCACAACCAGATGAGCCACCCTTGTAGAGATATATCCCCTCTTTACCTTGTGGGTCTCTTCTCCATGCCTTTGCCAACATCCCATTGGTAGTAAACTCAGGACTAGATATAAACCCCTGTTTTTTCACACTCCCATACCCTGTATATGCCAACAATGACAAAATCTTATTAAAATCATTATCATATAGGTTAAAATCAGCAAACAGACCATCAAAACCACTATCTACTATCCAATAAGAATCATTGAGAGATAAACTTTTAGATATAGATACAATCCCCTCTATATCATCTAAGCTTAGTTCTAGCTCCATCAATATTTTATGTACAAAATTTCTATTTTTTGGAATAGTACGAGACTTTATCCAAGAGAGAAAAGAGCTATTATCTATATTTAAACCCAGTGGAAAAAACTGTTTATGTTGTCTGTTTATCTCTATGATTTCTAAATTGACACTAGAGAGAGCATCAGAAACAAACCTAAACTCTATGAGATTTTTATCGAAATGTTTTAGTGCATAAGATTTTTTTATTTTCATATCTTCCCTTTTTTATGGATTCTGTATTGTGTTGTTCGTCTCGGAACATAATCTGCTACTATTTTAGGCATCCTTCATAAGTAGTTTGCACTTTAAACTTATTGGATTTCGTAGGTGTGACCGTGTCACACGAGTATATCATCATTTGTGCGACATGGTCGCACCTACAACATTGTAAACTACCTTTTATTGGATATGAAGGATGCCCGAAATAGCTACCAAAATTAAGTATTTTGGAGTAGGGACTTTAGTCCCGTTTTATGGGGCTAAAGTCCCTGCTCTAAGTATCTATTGTTTGGTAGTTATTTCTGTTCTATTTCTAAGAACATTGTCCAAGGTACTGACAAACTGATCTAAATCAAATGGTTTGAGTAGGTATCCACCAATACCTAGTTTGGTACCAATGTTCAAGTACTCTGATTCCGTATATGCTGAGAGTATCATAATAGGAGTATCTTTATCCTTCTCTCTGATCTTCTCTATCATCTTCAAGCCGTTGAGCTTGGGCATATTGATATCTGTGATGATCAGATCTACAGAGTTGTCTCTATATTTTTCCAATCCATCCATACCGTCAACTGCAACAATGATCTTTTTGAAGAACTCCTCAAGTATTATCTTGATAGACTCTCGTGCGATTAGATCATCTTCGACATACAACAACTTCAGATCACTACTGTATTTGATAATATCATCTATATTTTCCATAATTTATCTCCCAATATTACTATCCTCTTCACTAGATGCCAAGTTAGCAGGAAGAGATATTATAAACTCTGCACCATCCTTGAAATTAGCTACAGTAAGTTTACCACCGCAATGCTCTTCTATGATGGTCTTGGACATATATAAGCCCAAACCTGTCCCATTTTTTTCCAATTTGGTAGAGAAGTATGGATCAAATATCTTAGTTATGATATCCTCTGCTACTCCCCCTCCATTGTCACTGATACTAATCATCAGATTGCTACCCTCTCTATATGTAGATATCTTGATATAGGGATCTTGGATACTCTTATCGAACAAAACATCTTCTGAATTTTTAAGTAGATTCAGGATGACTTGCTTGAGTTCATTTGGATAAGATGTGAGACTATCCTGACACTTTATATCTTGTATGATATCTATATTCTTTGTCTTGATAGAGGTCTCTATTATCTTCAGGACAGAGTCTATCAGCTTAGCATAATCTGTCTTCTCTCTATTTTTATTTGGCTTGAAAAATCCTCTAAAATCATCTATAGTCTTACTGAGAAACTGTGTATACTCATTGATCTTGTCACTTAGCTCTATAGTTTTGTTTTTATCGAGTTTATTTAGTTTGGATTTGAGGCTGATAGAGGCACTCGTGGCAGAGATGGCAGAGAGTGGCTGTCTCCACTGATGAGCTATCATAGCCATCATCTCCCCCATCTGTGCTTGGCGCGACTGCTGAAGTAGTTGTTCGCTCTTTATTCTCTGCTCTGTAATATCGATAATGTAGCCTATGAAGCTAACAACTTTACCACCCTCTCTGATGATCATAATATAGTCTAATACCCATCGTATCTCACCCCTTTTTGTGAGAATCCTATAAGGAGAATGTTGTAAGAACTCTTTGCCTGACTCTATGGCATCATTGACTTCCTGAGTAACCATCTCCAGATCATCTCTGTGTATACAAGAGGCATAAGTGATACCCCCTGTTTCGAACTCTTTTTGTGAATAGCCTATCAGACTACTGACACTAGACGAGACATACCTT
>QMKU01000378.1 GCA_003646525.1 Campylobacterota bacterium | reverse complement strand
CAAGTTACCATACTCATCAACAGCTCTCCACATCATACCCTGAGTGATTCCTGCGATCCACATAGAGGTAAAGTAAAGAACAACGGCTGTTGTCTGAAGCCAAAATTGAGTCTCCAACAATTTTTTGGAGTAGATCTCTCTTTTGAACATTCTTGGTGCCATATGGAAAAGTGCCGCCATAATCATGAAGACAACCCAACCAAGTACACCATCGTGAACATGTCCCGGAATCCAATCTGTAAAGTGCGCAATTGCATTGACTGATTTGATCGCCTGAATAGGTCCTTCAAGAGTAGAGAGCATATAGAATGTCGATGCCAATACCATAAATTTGATCAGTGGATTTTCAGTTAACTGATTCCACTCACCCTTCATCGTAAGAAGCATGTTGATCGCTGAGCCCCAAGATGGGAGTATAAGAACAACTGAGAATACCGATCCCATTGTCTGCATCCAGTCAGGAACGGTAGAGTAAAGAAGGTGGTGAGAACCAGCCCAAAGATAAACAAACATCAATCCCCAAAAAGAGAGTAATGAGAGTTTGTAAGAGTAGATCGCCTGACCAGACTCTTTTGGGAGGAAATAATAGATCATCGCAACGATAGGCACAGTAAATCCAAATGCAACCGCATTATGTCCATACCACCACTGCACGAGTGCATCATTAGTCCCTGAATACATAGAGACAGAATGCATAATATCACCCATACCATCAGAGAAGAAGTAAGTAGGTATTGCCATGTTATTAAAGAGATACAACATAGCTATTCCTAAGAATGTAGCGATATAGTACCAAAGTGAGATATAGAGTGTCTTCTCTCTTCTGATCCCGATCAAGCCAAAGAGTGAAACACCCCAGAGAACCCACAAGACTACAACAGCGATGTCAGCCGGCCACTCATACTGTGCGTACTCTTTTGATTGGCTATAACCCATAAGCAGTGTAACTGTAGCGAAAAGTGCTGCTACAAAATAGACCCAAAAGTGAAGTTTTCCGATAAACATCAGAAACTTCGACTCCGCCATGGATACTTTCAGTACCCTCTGCCCTACATAATAGAATGTCGCAAAAGCACCACTCAATGTAAAGCCAAATATAACCGTATTGGTATGAACTGGTCTCAATCTTGAGAATGTACCATATTCACCCAACATATAGTTAAGTTCCGGAAATGCCATTTGTGCCGCGATAAGCGTACCAATGATCATGCCTAAAATTCCAAACAAAATCGTTGTATATGTGAACAACTTTGCTACTGAATAATCATATTCCAATGCCGCATTTGATTGCATGCAATACCCCCTTGAAAATTTGCTTATAGTCCAAAACGAACTAAACGACGAATTATAGGATGATTTTTTGAAAAAAAAGCTTAAGAAATAAGCCTTTGAAAGAAATGGAGTTATTTAAGATTAGATTAAACAAATATGTTTCAAATTCCTACAGTAAGGAGTTAAAGAGGAGTATTTTAGTCTGCTTAGGCTACCCCCGCTAAGGAATAGAGTAGAAAAAACTCCCAAAAGTTAACTATTTTGGAGTAGGGACTTCAGTCCCGTCTGACGGGACTGAAGTCCCTACTCCAAGTATCTGTTATTTGGCATTATTAAACCATAGCTCCTAACAACAAAATCCTGTATGATTTTTGCAGTTTTGCTTCTGTATACTTCCCTATTTTTTATCTGAAGAAGTTGTTGCCCGAACACAGCGGATACGACGATCATACGCCTTACCATTTGCGTCTGCGGCACCATCTTTAAAATCAATACCCCAAACTTTGTCAGGATCACCCATATATTGGGTCGAAGACCAATAATAGCTTGCATCATCGACGCTAAAGCCATCCAAAATCGCTGGATCATACTTTTTGTAATCTATGATAGAGAGTAGTTCCCGAATCGTAGGAATACGCCAATCGTTATGCTTGCCCAATCGCAGTTCCTTGCACAGCTTCTCCGCCTGAGCATAAGTCACTCTCTCCGATTCTACGAAACGATTGTCTTGCCAAGTCAAGCCAGTACGGGAATCTACTGCCATCTCTCCTGCAACCAAAACACCCACACTAAGCAAAAAAAATACTATTTTTCTCATCTGTCAATTTCTCCTCTATATAATTAATTTAAACCATTGTAGCAAAATAACTTTATATTATGTTTTTTTATACTGAGGAAACAACTAAGCTTTTCCTTTTGCGCTTTGTATTGAATGAATATATTGATAATCAATCTTGATCTCTTTCTCTTTGGGAAGATTGTTGGATAATCTTTCGATCAATCCTTCAAAATCCACAAAAAGATAATTTGCCATTGAGCCAGGAATGGGGTTGATTTCATTAAGTAATACCTCGTCGTCTACGACAAAAAAATCACAGCGTATCAAACTTCCCAAAAAGAGAGGATCATAGATTTTTTTAAAACTCTCTTGTATCTTCTCTTTGAGTGTGTCACTAATATCTGCCGATAAAACTTTACTGTCTCGTGCAAAATCCATATATTTTTTCTCAAAATCAAGATACTCCTCTTTTTGAGGCTCCTCTACTATCGAAAGCTCCCAGACATCTGTCTTGCATCCTGCCTGATTATACTCTTTGACAGCATCAAGAAAGGGCTCTATTATCACATCATTGTCGAACTCAAAAGCAACATCCAGAGCATAATCCAACTCTGTCTGCTCTTTAACGATCGTCACACCGATACTGCTTCCAAGTCGTACAGGCTTGACAATCACAGGATAATCAAGCGAGAGTGATCGAT
>QMKU01000377.1 GCA_003646525.1 Campylobacterota bacterium | reverse complement strand
GAACTGAATAAGACGATGAGAGAGCTACAAAAGACACTTCGATCTCTTGATAGTGTTATGAAGTCCAATAGTGACGAGTCTCTACTATCAAGTCAATTGAGCGAGACGCTCAGGGAAGTCAAAAAAGCTTCGATAGATACACAAAAACTATTCAAGAAACTTGATAGAAAACCTAACTCACTGATATTTGGAGACTAGTATGAAAAGAGTCACGATACCCTACAAAAAGATGATAATAGGCTTGATGATATTGGCTTTGTCTGGCTGTGTAGCTTCTACCCAGTACTTTATGTTGACGAGTCCGACAGCCGTAAAAAAACACTACACAAAGAACCTGCCTGTTATTGGGATAGAGAAAATCTCTCTGCCTAAATATATGTTGCGCGGAGAAGTTGCTACCCAACTCTCTCCCACGCAGATTTACTATTCATCTCTGGATGAGTGGGTAGAAGATATGGAAGATTCACTGACACAGCAGCTGATTGTCATGATCCAGAAGAGTTTCAACCACCCCAATGTATATGCCTACCCTTGGGGTCTCTCCAAGCAGGCAGGCATCAAGATCAAAATTTCTATCAATAAGTTTATCTCTTATGGCGATTTCGTCTATCTCGATGCCACTTGGAAAATCAATGATCTAAGTAAGGGCAAAGAGTACAGTAGACTCTTCAGTACCAAAGCTCCTAGCGGTAAAGATACTGCCTCTGTCGTGGCAGGTATGAATGTAGTCTTCGGAAAAATGTCGGCGACCCTCATCCAAGATTTGAACAGTAAATTTTAACTAGTTTTTGGAAATATCATAAACTTCTTCCTTTTTTTGCTCTTTTTGCATACGCCTGATCTCCTTGAGGCAACATCTTCCGCTAGGATTTCGTATATCACAGCGACTCCCATAATTCTCTATTCTGATCTTGATCTTATCTACAATGCTCTCATTATAGAGTTCTGATTGGGGATAATTGTAACAATAACAGATAGTGCCATTGGGTGAAGAGATATCTTTGAATCCAATCTCTTTGTTGACCATACTACTAGTAAAAGTCTCTTTGTTGTGAAAGTAGACGATATTACATTCAGAATTAGGACAGAAAGAGTATCCTCTATCTCCCATTTTACTAATATCTTTGATATGATGTATCATAGTGTCATTTTTTACCTTAAAACCCTTATTGCCGCAGATAGGACAATAAGAAGAGAAAAATATCGCCATTAATTAACCTCACATAAAATTTTAAATTATTATAGCTTATATTGTCTATATTTTTTATTTATTCTATATCATTTTTGAACAACAGGTAAAGATTTTTTCTTTTTATAGTACAATATGGTCAGGCTACCTCAATTACAGAATAGGGAAGATCAAGAAAAATGAAATTAATAATTGCTACTCTTATGGCGACGCTACTTTTGGCAGATTTTACAATGGTTTATGAAATGGATAGTGGAGCAGATGGTAAAATCGAAGAGATAATTCAGTACAAAAATGCAAAACATATTAAATTGTCCTATCGCATTGTGGGTGAAAAAATAAGTTCCAAAGATACAGGACAGTACATCGTAGATGGCATACGATATACTGTCCTAGAAGAAGATGGAAAGCTGACTTATATGAACATGGATAAGATCGACAAAGCAACGAATAAGTTGACTCAAGAACTTAATGTCTCCAAAGCAGAAGAGCTTGATCCTCGCGATGAAAAACCTTTCTTTACTATACTCAAGAAACACCCTGCCAAAATAATAAGTGGTATGAATGGTGAAGTATGGGAAGTTGAATCTGAAGAAGATGGTAGAAAATACAAAGAGAAAATTATTGTCACAAATGACCAAAAAGTGGTTGAAGCAATGCGCATCACTTTAAAAATATTGAATTCATTTGGTGAGGGACCCTATGGTATGGAGATCGATAATGATTTAGAGACTATGCTCCTCCTCTCAGATACTCATGCACTTCTCTATGCTGAAGGAATGGTTTTTAAAAGTTTAAATCACAACACAATAGATGATACTGTTTTTCTGCTTCCCAAAGGAGCAGTGAATAGTATGAAAAATTTACCCAAAATGGATGAGAAGAGCAAATCTGCAGGAAAAGAACTTCTCAAAAATATGCTTGAGTAGTTAAGATTACCCAAGGATATAAATAATCAAATATAAAAGGAGAAAAAATGTTTCATTTTTTAAAAGTTTTTGTGCTCGTACTAACTATTGCCTCGCTTGAAGCGTATGCTCAAGAAGAGAGCATCTTCAAAAGTTTCAATATTCACTCAGCTATGATCGTTTACGATATCAAGGGAGATGGAAATTTGACAGCAAATAGTCATTTGACGGTTAGCGGTCGGTCAACACTCTTGTTTGATGATTGGGGTGCTCGCAAGCTATATAAAGAAAAATATCTTGAATCTACAACTGGCGCAGTGAAAAATACCAAAACAATTCGTACGCTTTATCTGGAAGATTATGGAGAGGTATATAAAGTTGATTTTGAAAAGCAAAAGATTGAAACCAACGAAAATCCTATGACTAAAATCGCTATCACAAATGGGGAAAATCTTTATCAAAAAGCAATAGAAGAGATGAAAAAAAAAGGTAAGAGAGTAGGAAATTCTTCTGTTTTGGGTTATCCTTGTGAAGAGTGGCTTTTCAAGGGGAAAAAGCGTTGCTACAGTAGAGGAGTACCCATCAAAGAAGAATCAACAGTTTCTGGGATACCTGTGATTAAAATCGCAATATCTATCAGATTTGATATCAATAT
>QMKU01000376.1 GCA_003646525.1 Campylobacterota bacterium | reverse complement strand
TAAGGATAAACGGGTTCAAAATCCATCTACTCTGGTGCTTTTGAATGATGGGATTGGGTTTTATGAGGAGGTGGGAATGTTGGGGAGATTGGAGGGGTGACTTTTTTTAGCCTGACGCGTATGAGGGGTAGCCCTATGTGGCTACCCTAATTAGGGCAACCACATAGGGATTGCCCCTACGATAATTCCTTATTTCATTGGCATTGCGCAGGAGCGATAGGAACGAGTTAAAACCTTTAACGCTACATTTTCTATAAAGTTATTGGCTATGGCTTCGCTACTCTCATCAAACAACAGACAAAACCCACCTTGTTTGCTATCAAGGCAGAGTGGTATCGTGTCATTGTTGTCTATGAGGTCGCCTATGTAGGTGCCCCATGAGAATTTTTGGGTTTTTGACATTTGTATTTCCTTCTGAATTGACTTTATTATATCCTAATCAATTTAAGTTTGATGATATTTCATGATCAACAAAAAGAGTAAAAAATAAAAAAATTCCTTATTGCATTAGCAACTTCATACGACTCAAAAAAAGAGAATTTTTATTTCATAGACAAGACAGACTATATTCCACTTATGGAAGAGTTTAGTTCTAGCTATCTGATGTTCCTGTGTCCACGCTGATTTGGTAAATCTCTGCTTGTAGCGATATTTATATATGTCAAAAAACACAATCAAAAACTCTATCTTCTCATAGATGGGTATGATAATTTTGCCAATGAACTCTTGTTCAATAATCAAAATGGGTATCTCAATATCATATCCCATGGATTTAATAAAGGTGGATATTAGGTATGTTTCAGGAGTGGTACAATAACTATAAATTCAATGCCAAAGGTGAGGCAGAGATGAATGAGGGCTTTTGTGATATATTTCTAAAACCTCTCAATTCTTTTGTAGAGTATATAGGATTGGTGGAGTTCAAATATATCAAAAGAGGCGATAATCCATCAGATGATGAGATAAATAGACTTGCATCAGAAGCCAAAAATCAACTATTAGAGTATGAGAAAGATTAGTTGGTGTGATAAGTTTTAGAATTTATTTATATTTTGGGAGCTTCCTAAGTATACAGTGCCCTACCTAGAGTGGTAGGTTTTTAAATTTCAATCTAGAGTTTGCTAACAAGAAAAGTATCTATCTCCGCAACCACTGCTTCAAGATCTTTTTCACCATCAATAATTTTCAAAACATTCTTATCTTCGTAGTGTTTTTCGATTACGCTGATAGCTTCTGTGTAGGCTGACATTTCATGCTGAAAGATATCTTCATCTTTCCCAGAAGCTAGCCAACGCTCTTTTGCCACCTCTTCATTGACTCTCACCTCTATCACAGAAATGAGTTTGATACCATTGTTACTGAAGAGAAAGTCACAAAAGTGTTGCATCTGCTTCTCTTTCCCTGGAAATCCATCTAGTAATACAATCTCAGTAGGGGCTGCTTTAACCGCCGCAACAATCATCTCTACGACAATAGCAGTCGGCACCAAATCACCCTTGGCAACAAAATCTTTTGCTATCTTGCCAATAGCTGTTTCATTCTCGACTTCTTTTCTGATAAGGTCTCCAGTTGAGTAGCTTGTGAAACTTCCCTCGTGCTTTTCTGCAATCAACTTGGCATCAGTCGTTTTCCCAGAACCAGGTGCTCCGATAAGTAAAATCAATTTTTTTGGCATTCTTACTCCTTTAAATACCGAATTATATCAGACAAAGGAATAAATAAGTCCCTACTTCGTCCAAAAACTTCATAAAGATTTTTTCCTGTTCCCAACATCCCCAAGAATAGTGCATACAATTTATCAGCACTAATGATGTACAATACAGAAAACTAAATGATAAGGTAAAATAAATGTTTGCACGCTTTAGAAGAAAAAGAATTAATCCCGTACTGAGAAACTTGTTGCAGGAGACGCACCTCAGTGTCGATGACTTCATATATCCACTCTTTTCCAAGCCTGGTAAAGGTATCAAGGACGAAGTCACTTCGATGCCAGGTGTCTACCAGATGAGTATCGATGAGATCATCAAGGAGTGTGACAAACTCAAGGATTTAGGCATCTACGCTATTATCCTCTTTGGTATTCCTAACCTCAAAGATAGCGTAGGTTCTGATGCAATGTGTGACCATGGAATTATCGCTTCTACTATTCGCGCAGTCAAAGAGGTGCATCCCGATATGTTCGTTGTCACCGATCTATGTTTTTGTGAATATACAGACCATGGACACTGTGGTGTGATCGATCCAGTGCTCGAAACTGTAGACAATGATATTACACTAAACAACTTGGCACGGCAAGCCATCGTTCATGCCAAAGCAGGCGCAGATATGATCGCACCGAGTGGAATGATGGATGGGATGATCACGGCGATCCGTAATGGACTAGATGATGCAGACTATAACAATCTACCCATTATGAGTTATTCGAGTAAATTTGCCTCTGCTTATTATGGTCCATTTCGTGATGTCGCAGAGTCAAGTCCAAGCTTTGGAGACCGCCGTAGCTATCAAATGAACCCTGCCAACCGACAAGAAGCCATCTTGGAGAGTATCGAGGATGAGAAGGAAGGTGCAGATATCCTGATGGTCAAACCTGCTCTTGCCTATCTCGATATCATCCGAGATGTCAAAGAAAATACCAACCTTCCCCTCGCCTGTTATAATGTATCTGGTGAGTATGCGATGCTCAAGACAGCAGCCAAGGCAGGTGTCATAGACTATGATAAAGTTATGATGGAGACTTTGATGGCTTTCAAGCGTGCTGG
>QMKU01000375.1 GCA_003646525.1 Campylobacterota bacterium | reverse complement strand
CTGAGTGTATGTAGAGGAACTCTTCCCTCAAGATACCATTCAGTTCTTGCCATCTCAGCACCGCCAAGTCTACCAGCAACAGCGATCTTGATCCCTTTGGCTCCTGACTTGAGTGCACCTTGGATTACTTTTTTCATTGCGCGTCTGAAAGCAGTTCTTCTCTCAAGCTGTGTTGCAACATTTTCAGCAGCCAATTGTGCATTTGCCTGTGCTCTCTTCTCTTCTTTGATATTGATCACAATATCTTTTTTGAGCATTTTTATTAGTGTTGCTTTGAGCTTCTCAATATCTGCACCTTTTTTACCGATGATGATACCAGGACGAGCCGTGACGATGTTGATTCTCAATTTCTTAACAGTTCTTTCGATGATGATGTTGGATACACCTGCATAGAAGAGCTCTTTTTTGAGATATTTTCTGATTTTATAATCTTCAGCGATAAAAGCTGCTGTTCTACTTTTTGCTGGAAACCATCTTGATTCCCAGTTTCTGTTGATTCCAAGTCTTAGACCTATTGGATTAACTTTCTGACCCATGGTTATGCATCCTTCTCAGTAGTTTTTTCTTCTCTTGTAGGCTCTGCCACTTCTACCAAGATGTGTGCAGTTGGCTTGATGATCCTGCTAGCTGTACCACGAGCTCTTGGTCTCCATCGTTTCATCACAGCTGCCTTATCCACTCTACAGCTGATGATCTCTACCTCTTCTGGCTCAAAATCACCATTGGCTACCGCTGATGCGATCACTTTGGAGATGATACCAGCTGCTTTGTTTGGCATAAATTCAAGACTTGCCAATGCAAGCTCTGCGTTCATTCCCTGAACTTCCCGTGCAATCAATCGCGCCTTAGTAGGGGAAACTCTTACGAATTTTAATAATGCTTTACTCATCACTTACCCCTACCCTATCTTTTTCTGAACAGAACCTTTGTGGCCCTTAAATGTTCTAGTTGGTGCGAATTCACCCAATTTGTAACCGACATGGTTTTCTGTTATAAATATAGGTATAAATTGTCTACCATTATGCACATTGATCGTTAAACCGATAAACTCTGGGAAGATCACAGATCTTCTTGACCAAGTTTTGATAGGTTTAGTAGAATTTTCTTCTTTTGCTTTTAACACTTTTTTCATCAGGTGACCATCGATAAATGGACCTTTTTTTGTAGATCTTGCCATTTGAGCCCCTTATTTCTTTCGCTTAGTGATGATCATTTTATCACTAGCTTTTTTCTTACGAGTCTTATAACCCTTTGTAGGCATACCCCAAGGAGATACCGGATGACGACCTGAGTTTGTTTTACCCTCACCACCACCATGTGGGTGATCGATTGGGTTCATCGCTGAGCCTCTCGTCTGTGGTCTTTTACCGAGGTGTCTGCTTCTACCGGCTTTACCGATCACGATATTAGCAAAGTCTTCATTACCAACTGTACCGATCGTTGCTAGGCACTCACCTAAAACATAACGCATTTCACTCGAAGGCATTCTCAGGGAGACATATTTTCCATCTCTACCCATGATCTGTGCATATCCACCAGCAGATCTAGCAAATTTGCCACCTTGCCCAGGATTGAGCTCAATGTTATGAACCAGAGTACCTACAGGTATATTCTTGAGCTTCATTGCGTTACCAGTTTTGATATCCAGATCAGATTCTGCTGACAAGATTTTATCGCCAACGCTGAGACCTTTTGGTTGAAGCACATATCTTCTGTCGCCGTCAACATACTTGATGAGACAGATTCTACAGTTTCTATATGGATCGTACTCAACAGTTGCTACTGTTCCTTCGATACCAAATTTATCTCTTTTAAAATCAATAATTCTATAGAGTTTTTTAGCTCCTGCTTGCTTGTGTCTCGAAGTGATTCTACCATTGGAGTTTCTACCTGCATGTGCAGGGAGTTTTTTGAGTAGACTTCTGACACTAGCTTTGGCAGTGATATCACCACTGTCAAGGTTAGTCAAATAACGACGAGAAGGTGTGGTTGGTTTATATGTTTTAATTGCCATCTACTCTCCTTATACCGCTAAGCTTTCGATTTTTGCATCTTCAGGCAGTGTCACATAAAACTTTTTCATGCTAGGTCTTTTGCCCTCTATGCCTTTAAATCTTTTCACTTTGCCATTGACCCTCATAGAGTTCACTTTCAATGGAGTGATTCCGAAAAACTCTTTAAAAACTTCTTTAAGACCATTTTTTGTCATTCTAGGCGCTGTCTGTACGACGATTACACCAGCTTCCTGAAGGTCAATACTCTTCTCTGTATACATAATTGCTTTAATATCTGTAATATCTGCCATCTTAACCCTCTTGTGTCAATTTGTCCCAAACAGCCTTCTCAATCACGATTGAGTGGTATGCAGCTGCCAGATAAGCATTGAGCTCATTGGTCTCTACAAGGTAACTGTTTTGGAGGTTTCTAAATGCTAAAAATGTTTTATCATCAATCATCTCTTTAACGATAAGTACATCTCTTTGTCCCAGACTATTTACAAATGCCGCAGCATCTTTGGTTTTGCCTGATTCGATCACAATACTATCAACAACGAAGACTCTGTCATTCGCTACTTTTTCAGCAATTGCATGATAAAGCGCTAATTTCTTTTGCTTTTTATTAACTTTTTGCTCATAGTTTTTGTTGGTACTTGGACCAAATGCTACACCACCACCTACAAAGATAGGAGATCTCAATGATCCTGCTCTTGCACGACCGCCACCTTTTTGTGCCCATGGCTTCTTGCCACCGCCACTAACTTGTG
>QMKU01000374.1 GCA_003646525.1 Campylobacterota bacterium | reverse complement strand
CCACCTGTGAGAATAATAGCCTCTAAATCATCAATATCACTATTGGACTCCTCTAGCGTCTCCAAAAGCAGATCTATAGTTCTCTCTATATCATCCTCTATCAGCTCTTCAAACTCCTCCTTGGATACATCTACTTCTAGGTGGAGAGCCTCTCCATCTTTTTTGGCAAAAAACTTCTCATCTATATGTACACTCTCTTCATTGGATAGAATTATTTTTGTTTTTTCGGCTAATTGATTGAGTTTGATCTCTAGCTTCCTAGTCAACTCTATATCAAAGCCACTCTTTTCCCAAATAAGATTTGCCAATTTTTCATCAAAATCATCTCCCCCTAAGTGATTATCTCCTGTGGTTGAGAGAACTTCTATGAGTCCTTCTGAGTTTTCTATAATAGATATATCAAATGTACCACCACCCAAGTCATATACGCCATAGATCATATCTTCATCTCTGTTAACTCCATAGCTAATAGCGGCTGCGGTTGGTTCATTGATGACTCTAAGTACCTCCAATCCAGCCAATTTGACTGCTTGTGTAGTCGCCTCTCTTTGCTTCTCATTGAAATAGGCAGGGACGGTAATTACACATCTCTTGTACTCTTCTCCCATCTCTTGCTCTGCTGTCTCTTTTATCTTTTTGATAATAAGAGATGAGACCTCTTCAGGAGTAAAGTCTTTACCATTGAGAGTGATTTTTTCACTACTTCCCATCAATCTCTTGACTGACATAGCTGTATTCTCCTCAGCTATCATTGCCATATTTTTGGCTTTGATGCCTACTATGACACCCTCATTGCTTACATTAACAACAGATGGAAGTAGAAAATCTCCATCGAAAGAGATATGTTTTAATCCATCTTCCGTATACACTGTTGCTACGCTATTTGTTGTTCCTAAATCTATCCCTATAATATCCATCTATTTGCCTTTACTTTTGCATAATTTAACAATTTATTTTTATATAAAAATCCCTCTTCTAGGACTTCAACTACTGTTCTATCTTCTATATCTTTATCCTCAATAACCCCTACAGCCTCATGGATATCAGGGTCAAACTCATCACCTACCTTTGCAGCTAGTTCTAGCTATATGCTTTTCAAAATATCATCATACAGCATATCTATGGACTTGAAACCATTTTAAAATGCTCCGAAAGATCTGTTGAGCCTATGTCATATTGTGAATGGTGCCTCAAATATATCTTTTAGATATTTACTATTGTTCTGTTTCTTATGATCTTCTATCTTTATGGAGACATCCAATACATACCTATTGTCCTCAACTCCTTTTATGAAATACTCTTCATTTGTCAATGAATCATAGGCATCAGAGATAAGTGCAAACTGCTCTGGATTTCTATCAGGAGAGTACTCTCGTATGGCTCTCCTGTAAGCCTTTTTTATATCTTTGAACTCGAAGTCCCCCTCTAAACCTAATATTTTGTATGGGCTTTTTTTGATCAAAATAGTCCTTTATCTTTAAATCTATCTATAAATTTTTCAAATCTAGCATTCAGAGTTTTAAATCTCTTCTTTTGTTGCACTCTAATAAAATGCCCCACACACCCCTTGAACAAGTCATCTTTTGGTTGATTATAATCGTCAATCAAGTAAGCATAACTCTCTAGCCACTTAAGAAACCAAACAGTTTCTCTATCTTTTCCAGGTACCAAAGAGATACTATCATAGAGAAAAAAAGATGCCGTCTCTATATCTTTTTTGGCATACTCCTCTACTGATATTATTAACTGATCTCTATACTCTTTATCTTGCATGGATATTTCCATCATGAATAGGAGTTTTTGTGTGAATATATTATCATTTTTATTAAACTCTATTGCTTTGGCCATTATATCTAAAATAAATTCCACAAGAGTATCGCTATAAAAATTATCTTCTAACTCTGATAATTTATCATTAAAAGGATCGCGGCCATCTCTGAGGTCATCTATAAATTCCTCTTTTATCTCTGCCAAATCGTCCTCATCCAAATCATCTTCATCCCACGCATAACCTTCATCACCCTCATAACTATCCATGAGTTCTCTAAACATGCCAATTATATCATTTTCTCCGCTCTGTTTTTCTTTTTTCTTGACACTTTTTCCTTGATCAATAGATTGAAATAGTGTTTTTATATCTAGCGGCAGTTCTCTCTTGTCTAGAGTATAAATCTCAACAAAATTATCAATGGTTTCAGATAGCTGCATATATAACGCTCTGTTTTGCTCAAAATCAAGATTTTGAGCAAAACTAGCCATACTGTTAAAAATTTTAAAAAATGTAGATTGATATTTTTTGTGTGGTCTTTGGCAATTTTGGAAAAGTGTCAATATCTGAGATACCTTTGTGGCAAATACATCTCTCTCAATTCTACCCATTTGATATACTCGCTCATTCAACGAATCTATGAATACTAATATTCCTTCAAAAGATTTATCTTTTAGAGCAGAGTATTTTTTGATAATTTTATTGAATCTCTCCTGATGTGACGGCTCTAACTCCTTCATCTCTATTAGATCCCTCACTATAAATAGAATATCCTTACCGCCATTCTCTTCTATGAGCTTCATCGTGGCATCTGTTGGTGAAGAGTGTATCAAAAATATAAATATAAAGTCTAGTTGAAAATCTGATAACTTTTTATGATGAAGCTTGAGATAACTACTGAAAAAACTTACCACTAGTTTATCACTTCTATTATCGTCTACTTGTGATTTTATCTGTATAAACAGTACTCCAGATTCAACAAATCGAATCAATTGACTTTT
>QMKU01000373.1 GCA_003646525.1 Campylobacterota bacterium | reverse complement strand
GGAGGCGTGTGAATAATGGAATGTAATAAATTATTAAGAGAAACTTTAAATGCAATGAAGACAGCTAAGCCCACAGGGTATGTTGATAAAGCTGGGGCTGGTATAGATATGAATAGTAAGACTATGACAGCACTTAGTAAAATATCTGAGAAGATGATAGGTGGTATGGGCTTAACAGGAGCTATGAATGATTTAACTAATGCAGGAGAACAGTAATGGAGAATAGATTCCTGGATGAGTTACCAGATACGGACATTAGTAAGATGACTGCTTTTGATCAGCTAACATATGGTGATGATGTGGAGTATGATAGTATTGAACATGATACATGGGCACAACCTAAGGGTGAGGCTACAGGCTTCATGGCAGGTTTCAACAGAGCTGAGAAATTCTTAGCTAAATCTACTGAGCCAGAGAAACTAACTAAGGTAGAACCTGAAGGTTTTATTAATAGCACATCTAAAGATATAAATGAAACTCAGAAGAATGAAGGCTTTAGAAATACTGTATATAAAGATACTTTAGGTTTTGATACTATAGGATATGGGCATAAACTAACAGCTGCTGATAAAGCCTCAGGTAAATTTGCTAAGGGTGTAACTAAAGCACAAGCCCAAGAGTTATATGAGCAAGATGAGAAGTTACATACAGCAGGTCTGTATAAGAATGCTCCTTGGGCTAAGAAGCAACCAGAAGTTGTTCAAGAAGTACTTAAAGATATGGCTTATAACATGGGCCCTGCGTTCATTAAGAAGTGGCCACAGTTTGCTAAACAACTTAGAGAAGGTGATTATAAAGCTGCAGCCAATAATATGCTGAAATCTAGCTATGCTAAACAAGTTAAAGGTAGAGCTATTAAGAATGCTAAGAAGCTCGCCAGTTTATAATCATCTTGATTTAATTTTTTCATTGGTCTTGCCATTATATGCTCCTTTTTGATTTTAGATAAGTCCAGTTATTAAAATCTAGCTTTTTAGATACTGACAAGTATATAGCTTCACTGATAGCCTTCTTCACCAGTATATGGTTTACTACAGTTGTACTAGACCCATTGATATTAACTATGCGATCTCTTCTTTGTACAAACTTAGAGCCACTATAATCACTGCTTAGTATAACAAAGTTCTTGAGGTGACTAAGGTCAACTCCCTCAGCGTCAGCAGAGCTTGAGAACAACTGAGCATTTTTGAAGTGCTTCTCAAGTAACATACGCTCACCTACAAAGTGACTCATAATACCAGTATCCTTAGTATCACCAAATGTCTTCTTAATATAGTCTATCTTCTCAGTGTTACCCAACATTAGATACTCATCTTCTACCTTAGCAACACCAGCCTCAAGCATATGCAAGCTAGTTCTAAGCTTCATCACTGTATCACATACTAAGTCATATGCTTCTATGCTGCCTATGTGTTTATATGCGGCTGGTATATTACTAAACATACCTTCTTCTATAGAAGCTATCTGGTCTTTCTGTAGCCTATTATATAATTCTTTAGTATCACTATCTAACTCTACGTAGTGTATCTTGTCAGTAGCTTGAACACTCTTAGATATGCCAGCATGCTCTTGTGTCATATATAGAGTAAACTCATTAATCACAGGCATAAGAGTATCTAGTGCTTTATCATACTGCTGTATGTCTCTACCAGCAGCTTTAATATAGTAAGGTTTACCATACCTTCGGAAGAAGTCATAGAAGTTCTTGAAAGGAAAGGGTGTGTATTTACTAATAAACATCTGATGATAGATACCACAAGGACTTTCCACAATAGCAGTACCACTAAGGTGTATATGAGGCATGTTATAACATAGCTTCTTAATAGTTACTATTCTCTTGGAGGGTTTAGCTAGTGTGCCAAGGTTATGGCTCTCATCAATAATAACTAGGTCATAATCAGCAGGTTTCAACTTGTGTGCTTGTTCATAATTGGTTATATGATAACTATGTGCTAGCTCTAATTCTTCATCTTCAGTGAACTTGTGCCAACCACTAATTGCAGCCTTCTTAGTTAGTACTAATACACTATGTATCTTCTTAGATTTCTCAGCAGTTAAT
This sequence comes from Campylobacterota bacterium, assembly GCA_003646525.1. Lineage (GTDB taxonomy): Bacteria > Campylobacterota > Campylobacteria > Campylobacterales > Sulfurovaceae > SZUA-451. Next base: position 712 of record QMKU01000373.1, on the reverse strand, counting down.
ATTGCAGTTAGTGTCTTACCAGACCTGGGTAAGCCAGCTAGGTAAGCATAACCTTTAACACTAAGTATATCCCACAGTCTATCAGCAAACTCTAGCTGATGTGGTAGAGGTCTCATAGTACTTCACTCTCTATGAAGTCTCTAACCATGTCAGTGTTCCATGCCACCATAGACTTACCCAAGCTTTCCTCAATCTTACTAAGATTATACTCTTGCAGCTTAGATACATTACTCTTAGACTCTGGGCGCTTGACTTCAATCCCAACGAAGGTTCCATCTATTGAGCATAATATGTCAGGCACTCCACTCTTTGAGGCTACTATTACTTTAACTACATAGGCCCCATACTCTTTCTCTAGCATGTTAATTATCTTCTTCTGTATTGCAGCTTCAGTCATCGTATCATCCTCTCTTCCGTTAGTGTTTGTATTTCTCTAGCTATAGTAAATATCTTCTCAGCTAAAGACTGTTCCTCTATTAGCAGAGCAAGCTCCTCTATGGCTTTAGCTCTGTGCAGTATTCTATTTACTTGTAGTTTTGACTCTTCAATTATTTCTTTAAATACTAGACTGTCTGATTTTAACATTGTTCTTCTCCAGTAACTTTATAGGCTCAGCATCTCTATACTCTTTAAGATATATAACCTCAGAGATACCAGCTTGTATTATCATCTTAGCACACTCATAACACGGACTAAGAGTAACAAATAGTGT
>QMKU01000372.1 GCA_003646525.1 Campylobacterota bacterium | reverse complement strand
CTAAAAGAGATACAAAATGCTATGTTTGCCATAGATGACAAGAGTGAGTTTGAAAAGTTTGTGAAGAGTAAGATTTAGGAATTTTCCAAGAACAAATATACCCAAAAGATAAAGGGGAGGGCAGGGTCATCTGATATACACTCCCACCAAGATGGTGGGAGCGAGAGAAAGTGGTTTGGATTTCACAACCCCAACTCCCCTCTAAAAGCCCTCTGAGACAAAGACCCAAACAGCTCTCGAAGCTCATCCAAACTCTTCTGATACTGCACTTTGGTCTCTTCTATTCGATGGACGATTGTGGCGAATTTGTCTTGGAGTGTTTTTTTTGGGAAAATAATTTCTGTTTTTTTAATAATTGTTTGAGAGATATTAGGTTGTCCGCCACCAATACCTTTAGATATGAGATACTTCTTTAAAAACTTAAGTTGATTCAATAAGAAAATAGAGTTTATCTGATTTTTATCTTTAGGTACAAGAGCACAAACTGCTTGATTTGTTGTTGCGTGTATCTTGGTTATTGCAGATACACCAACTGTTGCTCCGTACATAGCTAAAAGTACTGTATTTGGCTCAACTCTTTTTGCACTCGAATTCTCTAAGCCCTTTTTTGATATAGATTCTTTTGTACTATAAATGACACCTTGATTTAACTCTCCTGACTTTATCCAAGGGATATCTCCATTATAATATTCAAACTTTCTTCTTGATGGTGTTCCTCCACTTGATGTATTAATATTCTTCTCTATTCTTTCTTTTTTCCACCCCTTATCATTCAAAACAGGATCCCCAAACATATCCAAAAAACTACTCCGAAGTAACTCGTCAAGAAGTCTGATGCTCTCTTCTCGTTTAGCGATAAGTGCCTCTACTTGGGTTAAAAGATTGGCTATTTTGATTTGCTCGTCTAGGGTTTTTGGCAGAGGGATTTTCAATTGTTTAATTTTAGCAACAGTGATAGATTTAAATGTTGAACCAGTTTGAAACCTTTGAATTTGTCGCTCATGTGTCTTAAGATAATAGTATAAATACTTATGGTGACACTTGTCATTAGCTCGAATAGCACATATGCCACGCCCTATACAAAGATCGGTATTCGCAATATTTACTGCACCTACAGGTGCACGGACAGATAACAATATATCTTTACTTTTAGCAATTTTTTTCGGTTTTGTACACCAAGTTTTTGCGTTAGGATAAAGCTTTCCAAAATCTGTTTTTCCTTGTAAAAAAGGATATCCTTCTCCTGTATCATTATAATATGAAGATATAGGAGATTGACCTGCTATTACTTTAGCTATATCTTCCAATTTTTCTATATTGATTTTCATCAAAACAAACTCTTTACTTTCAACAACTCACCCTGTATCTCATCCTCCAACTCGCTCAACCTCTCCAAAATCACAGCAGGCTCATCATACTCTATTTCTTCATAGACCTCTTCCTTATAAGAGTTAAAACTAAGGTCATAATCATTCTCAACTATCTCTTTTTTGGGTACGAAAAAATGCTTTTCTTTTCGGTCATTTTGGGCAGAAGCATCACGGCTCTGATACTTCTCTATGATGTCAGGTATGTCATCTTTCTCTATCTTGGCTCTTTTGTCATCCAAGCTATAGCCATCATGTGCCATCTCATAGAACCATACATCATCCGTCTCACCAGCCTTGGTAAAGATGAGTATAGCTGTAGCCACTCCTGCGTAGGGTTTGAATACACCACTAGGTAGAGTGATGACGGCTTTGAGCTGTGACTCCTCTATGATGATCTTTCTTGCCGACACAAAGGCTTTGGCAGTACCAAAAAGCACACCTTGGGGGATGATGACTCCTGCTGTACCACCGTTTCGTAGCATCGTATGGATGCGTTCTATAAATAGAAGCTCTGTTTTGGTAGTGCTGAGACTTAGTGTATCGTCTATCTCGCCTTTGTTGAGATTGCCTGTAAAGGGTGGATTTGCCAAGATGACACTGTAGGAGTTACGCTCACTCTGGTCAAACTTTTTGCTGAGGGTATCCATATAGTCGATGCTTGGGTTGTCTATGCCATGCATCATCATATTCATCAGCCCTAGCCTGACCATCGTCACATCTATATCATACCCTCGGTATTGACTATCTAGCTGTTTTTTCTCTTTCTCTCCGAGTAGAGAGATGTCTATGTGGTTGAGTACATGCTGATACGCCCCCAACAAAAAGCCACCCGTACCACAAGCAGGGTCGCCTACCTTGTCTCTCTCGCTAGGGTTTACTAGCTCTACTATCAACTGAATGATATGCCGTGGAGTTCTGAACTGACCATTTTTGCCTGCTGATGCGATCTCGTTGAGGAGCATCTCATAGACATCTCCTTGGATATCTTGGTGTTGATTGGTATCTTTGCTCATCTCTGCAAATATCGCCTCTATGGTCGAGATAGCCTCATCTAATAGTGATGGACTAGGGATGATAAAGACAGCATTTTTCATATGCTTGGTGAAGTGTGCCGTCTCTCCACTGAGCGTTTTGATAAATGGAAAAACAAAATCTTGAATATGTTTGAGCTTTTTATCATTGGGTGAGATATTTTTGAAATGATTCCACCGTAGAGTCTCTTTGGGTACTCGTAACACTCTGTCTATTTCCCCATTCGCTATCTGCTCGGACTCTTCCTCTGTAGGCTCTGGATAGACTCCATCAAATAGTGAACAGTACTCCTCCTCTGCAAACGCTGCTCTCTGTTGCTTCTCTAGGTCGAGATCATCTATCCGCTTCATAAATATCAGATAAGTTATCTG
>QMKU01000371.1 GCA_003646525.1 Campylobacterota bacterium | reverse complement strand
TCCCACTTTTCAAAGATATCTATGATCTCTTGTTCGCTCCCTTTTTTGGCACAGAGAAGCATCCGTTCCTGAGACTCAGAGAGCATGAAATCATAGGGTGTCATCCCCTCTTCTCTCGCAGGGACTCTATCGAGGTGCATGATCATCCCCGATCTACTTCGTCCTGCCATCTCAAAGGCTGAACTCGTGAGACCAGCTGCACCCATATCTTGGATACCCACTACATGATCCGTCTGAAAAAGTTCCAAACAAGCTTCAAGTAGCAGTTTTTCTGTGAAGGGGTCACCCACTTGTACGGTAGGACGCAGAGATTTGCTCTCTTCTGTGAAGCTATCTGAACTCATCACAGCACCACCCAAACCATCGCGACCTGTTTTTGACCCGACATACATCACTGGATTGCCTACACCCTCTGCAAGTCCTAGGAAAATTTCATCAGACTTGACCAAACCCAAAGCAAAAGCATTGACGAGGATATTGCCATTGTAGCTCGCATCAAAACTCATCTCGCCACCGACAGTAGGAACACCCATGCAATTCCCGTAGCTACCTATCCCGTCAACCACACCACGCACCAAATGCCGTTGATAACGAGAAACATCACTATCACTCTGCACATCTCCAAATCGAAGTGCATTGAGATTGGCTACTGGTCGTGCTCCCATCGTAAAGACATCCCTGAGGATACCACCCACACCCGTCGCAGCACCTTGGAAGGGCTCAATAAAGCTAGGGTGGTTATGACTCTCCATCTTGAAGACTGCCGCCATCCCATCACCGATATCAATCACACCAGCATTTTCACCTGGTCCTTGGATCACCCATGGTGCTTTGGTCGGAAAACCATTAAGGTATTTTTTGCTTGACTTGTAAGAGCAATGCTCTGACCACATGGCAGAAAAGATACCAAGTTCTACGATATTTGGCTCTCTGCCATCTAATATCTGCTTGATATGGTCATAGTCTGCGAGACTTAGTTTATGTGCTTTGAGAACTTCTTCGATATTTTCGATCTGTTGTGACATAGGAGGGTTCCTTTTTATCTAGTTGGGTTAGCATTATGAGATATATTATAGATAAAAAGTGCTAAATAAGTGTTGATAGCCCGAATGCTATCGATATGGCTTAAGGAATTTAAAGAGATGTTAGGGAACATGGCAACGACTCAACCGAGGTCTCTGTTGAAAATCGACCCACTTCGTGAGTTGATTTTACTAGTTCAACAGCTCCAGCTGTGAACTCTCTATTGGAGTGGATGCAACAAAACAAAGCTTATGATATAAAGGATACTACAAACTACAGTAACTCCAATATGCATTCGACAGCTGGATCTCAATGCCAATGAAATAAGCACGATAGGGGTCATGTGTTGCAAAATCAACTCACAAAGTGGGTGGATTTTCAACACTTGACCTCGGTTGAGATATTGCTATGTTTTAGCCGAGGTCAGGTGATTCATGATGCATTCGCTACGCTTCACGCATCACAAATCACCAGACCCCTAACCTTTCTTTAAATTCCTTATTTCATTGGCATTGAGCTGGAGCTGTCAAACGAGTAATACAGTGAGCAGGAGAGACAAACCCTTCATCACTTCTCTTTTTGATCTTTCTCCAAAAATGTACTGATTACATCTCTCTCATTAAATCCCTGTTTTTCAATTGTACTCCTAAATTTATCTTTTTTTTGAGCTTTGATGCCCATCGCATCTAGCTTCTGCAAAAACTGATCTATATCGATATTCAACTCTTTTGCAATTTGCCTAAACTCTTTTCTTCCAAGTCCACTAATTTTATTTTTATTCAACTTATTGCCAAGAGAGCCTGTGATCAGTTTATAAATCTGATCTGCTGTCATATCCTGATCGGAAGCTATCTCTTTGATGGTTTGATTTTCCATAACACTCAAGTTGTGCTTTTGAAATACTTTCATCACTTTGGTCAAATCATAACCTGTTTTTTGACTAAAGTCTTTCAGTGTAGACTCTTCAGCATGCCCATAGGGAGGCTCTTCACTCTTCTCTATCCAGTTATCCTTGATACTCTCTCCAAAATGCAAAAAACTTGAGAAAGGTGCTATCTCATAAAGAGTTCCAAACAAAAATAGGAGTGAAATCAGCAGAGCGATAAGCATCTCCTTCGTAAAAAATACAAATTGTTTAAGGCGATTTTTCATATAACTAATCAATGGTTTCCAGTTATAGTAAATGTGTAGCAGTGTTGCGACGACAAAAAGCACCATAAAAGTAGTGTGAATCTGAGCGAACTGATCTTTAGTCCACCCAAATAGTTCCCAGTTGGTCCAGTGAGCAACTCTACCGTGTGGCGCGATATAAAGAACGATACCGGTGTACGCCATCATAATAACCGACCATAGCATTACCAGTGATGTTATTTTTTTCAATTTCATTATTCCAATCCAAGATTCAATTACGGATATGTCACAAATGACTCGATGGCACAATCCACACTCTTTTTGATATCACGACCTTGCAGATCCATGAAGTCAGATAGTACTATTTACTTAAAAAAAGATTTTCTGCTTACAAGAATCTCATAGCATATGAACCCAAAATGATCTCGCAATAGCGACAATCAGAATAATCCCTAGAATATTAAATACGATACCGTAAGCTGCCATTACCTTGACCGAGACGACACCAGAGCTCATTGCGATAGCGTTGGGTGGTGTGGCGATGGGGAGCATGAAGGCATAAGAGGCACAAACCGTAGCGACCATCATAATCAGTGTGGCATCGATACCAGTCTTCTGTG
>QMKU01000370.1 GCA_003646525.1 Campylobacterota bacterium | reverse complement strand
TATACCTACATTTATATACCCAGTCATTGGTTTGTACTTCCTAACTAGTTCTAGGAGCTTCATATACTGATCTTTAAGTTCTAATTTACGTACAATTAGGTCTACCAGTAAATAATCACCATTATTACTAACTGCCCATACAGCCATAGCAGAGTAGTCTGAACTCTTAGATCCAGTAGTAGTAAAGTCAGTAGTAATATACCAGTTATACATAGACCCATTATGTGTAATATCATATCTATCAAATACTGTTTCTAACATACTATCTTTAATAACCCTATCTTCTTCACTAGCTACTCTTAACATCATCTCTTGCATAAACGCAGCTAGTGTACCTTTATGTACAGCAGTCTTATATTTAGTCATTACCTTTTCATAAGTATGCCTATCTTCCCAGCTACCCATAAAGTCTTTCTTCTTTAAATCTAGACTTATCTTTTCTGCAATAGGAAATACAATAGGTGTCCATGTACCATCAATCAAAGCATTCATAAGTGGATCTCTTAGATTAAATGGGGTACCTATGTATATACAGAAACTACCAGATGTACTTAAAGCATAACCAATGTCTTCTTCGATCATCTGATTCACATTACCTAATATTACATCAGATCTGGCATCAGCAGCATTCTTAATAACATCATCTATAATAAAAAATTGAGGTCTAACTAGCCCATCTCTAGATCCCCTAGGTCCAGCCATAGCACCATAACCTTCCATTACAAAAGTTCTATGCCCTTCTTTAGCTTCTCGCTTAGTTATTATTCCTTTAGCATTTTTCTTAGGATGTCTAACAAATTTAACAGCTTGGTCTGTAAAATGTGCTGATTCAAATTTATCTTGTAAGTAATCACTATCCTTATACACACCAGCAATAGTCTGCATTGCTTGTCTAACACCACCACGTACTGAGTTACCTATGTAGCCTCCAAACTGTACTTTGCCGAAACCTGGCATTTCCCCGTGATATGCCATGTATAAAACTAACATAACTCCTAGCAATACTGATTTACTGGCCTCACGGTGCATCATCACGGCGTAATAATTTGGTCTAGCTATGTCACTACGTATACCGTAATAGTCCCAGGCGTTCACATGCCCAAAAAGTACATCGAATAAAAAGTAGTGCATAAGTGAGTTTTTATTTTCTGGTTCCTCTCCTAGTACAAGTCGCATAAAGTTCATGAATGAAAATGCATCAGTAGATGGAACATACCCTTTAAAAGAGTAGTCCACACTGTCCAATAGGTCATTTACACTATAAGAATCAACTATAACTTCTGTAGGCACTGGTATATTATTGCTCATTATCTTCTCCTTCTTCCACGTCTATTACGTTAGTAGTAATTTGGATTTGTTGTATATCATTAATACTTGCTCCAGCCTGCAACAGTCTTCTCTGATTTTCTGCAATAGTTGTAAGCTGTTCTGCTTGCTTAGCATGGGCTTCTATAGCTGCGTCACTCATACCTAACTGTAACTCTACTTGTTGTGTTTCTGGCGGCCTGAGCTCCTTCAGGAGGGCTGTAGCAGCACTTACCCTAGCCACTTCTGATCTACCACTTAACATAAGCTTTGTAAGAGTATTAATAGCTAGTTGGGTAGTACCTTGATTAACTAGATGCAATGGGACTAGTGCATTACTCCTAATTCTATTAACTAGTTCAGTAGCATTAAACCTAGATGCTTCACCACGCATATCATCTTTATTTTGCCCTCTATCTAACCTAGCTTGTAATCGTTCAGGAAATACTTTAACATAAGCGTCTACTTGGGAGTTAGCTGCTGCAGTTAAACTATAAAACTTTACAGCATCTATATATTGATTTAAACTCCAACCATCTTTGCCCTCTAAAATTGAAGTATGGGTAATTATAGCGTTTTGAAACTCTTGCCCATATTCTGGGTCTAACGTTAAAGTGTTTATATCATCTACTACTTCTTGTGTAAGTACTTTCTTATGCCTCTTATTCACTATAGATAACATATAATCTAGTTTTAGTTCTTTACTCATAATAATCCTTATTTACATATTAGGCCATTATAGCGTAATTATGGTGTAATTAAAAAGGGATAGAATTGTCAATTATTGGTGTAGGGTTAGTTTTCTCTATTGCATCTAGTATTTTAGTATGGTCTGATTCTTTTAAACTAGTTGTCTGTAGTAATGTTTCATAAGCAAAATTATCTAGGTAATCTAGTAGTACTTCTTCATCTAGGTTATGGAAAAACTCAGTACTTCCATCTGAAGGTTTATCTAGTGTATACCTCCATTCATCTAGTAAACTATGCATATGCTTTTCAACTAATCTAGGTATTAATACTTTCTTATCTCGCTTAAGTTCACATTTAGGGGAATACCTATGTACTTGAAAGAATGATCTAAGGACCTCAAACATACGATCAGTAGCTCGGTCACTATGAGTCATACCCACTTTCCATATGATCTTACTACAAGCTAAAGTAATACGAAATACGTATACTCTACCTTCTTTATTTTCTCTATTGTTTACTTTACCATTTTTAAAAAACAATTAAGTTACCTTCTTCCAGTTCTAAAGTTTATATTTTTAAATTTGCTTATCATTCTGGTTCTTTATGGTATGTGTCACTATTCAATCCTAGCAATTTGATGATATATTGATTTTCTTTTCCCATAGCTGTCTGTATACTTATTTATCTTTTCAGTTACACAGTCTATATCATTGCACTCATAGCATCGATTATCTAACCAAAAAGCCATCGCACTAAGAACCCCCATAGGTAGTGTAGTGAT
>QMKU01000369.1 GCA_003646525.1 Campylobacterota bacterium | reverse complement strand
TGCTGTAGTGCTCCTGTGAAGTTATGATTTCTCCCAAGAAATGATTCATTGCTCCAGATAAGTGTCTCAATATTTTTTTCTTTTGCTTCTTTAATAGTTGGTCGAAAAACTTCTAGTAATTGTTTTTTGGCTTCATCATTGGAAAGGCGATAAAAATCTTGAATCGCAGAATGAGTCTCTTGCCATTTAAATAATTTAGCACTAGCCCTCTCTAGTCTAAGACCCAAGTACCATACACCTCTCTCTTTTAGCAAAGTATCATTTAGTGTCAGCGTACGCTGTATCGATGTTGATCCTGTTTTTCCCGCACCTATATGAAATATCAACTTCATTCAAATCTCTCAATATTTACTTTTTTTCTAATGACTTTTCGAGTCGTCTAATTTGCAAGGATTGTCGCAACACAATATCGCACAGTGCCATAGTGAGGCGCTCCGTATCAATTTGATAACTTTTCTCTGCCAAGGGTGTTTTTTTAATAAACTCTTGCCCCTGAATAGCTAGCAACTTGTTGAGCTCATCTCTATCTTTTTTACTTGCATCAACAACCTCTTGAATATCTTGATCTGAGGGGAGTAGAGAGTCCAAATACTCTGAAGGTGTCAATGAAAAATTCAAATCTTTTCCTACAACATGATCAAATCTTTTTGGCAACACTTGTTCATGAAATTTTCCATTAAACAGTGCTCTCATTATCAGCTCTTCATTTCCTGGTGATTCATTTTCTCTGACTTGTTCTATATGACAATGTTCAAGACCTAATATAGAGAAAAAATCGGCTACTGCATCTTTGACTGCATCTACATTCCGTATAAGAAAACTATCTGGGAATTCATATAAGACTTCATTCACACCTTTGGAAAAGTTCGGCATTCTTTTTTTGATCCATTGAGAGAAAGGCTGCAGTTTACCACGAGATGTTTTATGTTTGAGTCCCCATTGTACATAGGCAGAGCGTGCCCAAGCGTCGTGTCTACGAATATATGCGATGATTTGTATCTCATGTCCACTTTTTTCAAACTCCTTCAAAGCAGGTATGGTTTTATGCATTCTTCCAAAAAAACTCTCATTACTCCAAATTAAAGTGTGTATATTTTTTGGTTCAAGCTCTTTGACGGTTTGCTGCAATAGATTTAATAATTTCTTTTGAGTCTCTTCTGGGGATAGCGCGTGAAATTGTTCAATCTGTGAACTATCCTGCCATGGATAGAGTTTTGGAGCACCCTTGTCGAACATCAGACCCATATAAGATATACCATTTTCTAGCAACTGGGCTTCTGCTCCTCTCAATCTCTTTTGAATCGATGACGATCCTGTCTTTCCTGCCCCTATATGAAATATTAATTTCATTCAAACCTCACTATATTAATTATTTTCATCTTTATATACTCCCAAATGCTCCCATATCGACTCTTCGATCGTCAATGGCTCAGAAATTCCATCATAAAGCTTATCGTAAAGTTCAATATCCGAAATTGCCTGTGTCAACTTCTCTGCCAATGAACGAGGATTGCGAACTTTAAAATGGAGACCATTCTTGCCATCGATTACCTTTTCCGCCATACCTCCGATATCACTTACGATCATTGGACGACCAAATTTGAAAGCCTCCTGTATTACTAGAGGAGAATTCTCCCACCAAGACGATGGAACGATGACCCAGTCAACATTTTCCATAAAATCAGGCAACTCCTCTATCTCATAGTTACCAAAAAATATAATATTCTCTTTGTACTTTTTGAAATAGGTTTTTATTTTTTTCTGGAAGACTTCAGGCTGATTCTCTATGCCACTGCCATGAATATGCAATCTTAAGTGCTTGAGTCTGCTTTTATCCAAATAGTCTAGAGCCTCCAATAAAATATCCAAGCCCTTATAGATATTGATCTGACCAAAATAGGCAAATGTAGCTCTCTTCTTGCTTTTTCCCAATGTTTTTTTCGATTTATGAAATCCCTCTACAGGCACTTGCCCATTTTCAAACATCAAAAAGTTCTCCCTATTCAAGCCCCAGTCAATATACCTCTGTATGAGAAAATGACTCGGAGAGATGAAGTGATCGACTAGTTCAAAAAATGACTTGATATAAATATCACGCATAAAAAAATCAGTTGGATTTTTATCAGGAAAGCATTTTGAACAATCTACATAATTAGACGCATAACACAAAGCATCAGTATCTCGCTTGACCATCTGACCATTGTTGGCACATATCGCAATATATTCATGTAGAGTAAGTATAATCTTTACATTACCCCTCTTCTCTTTGTATCTGTGAGCTTCTCTGATCTTCTCAAGTCCCAAATGTATATAGTGATGAAAATGGATAATATCTGGTTGTATCATTTCGAGTAGTTTTCTAAAATCCTTCCATGCTGTTATTTTATTATAGGAAGTTTGCAAAAAATAGTCAAAAGAACTCATAAAAAAGAGAATCTCTTTTTCATTAATGACAGAGAATGGTGTATGTCCATGGTGTGCTTTTTCATTGTTGTGTGCAGCCAAAAAATAAGTATCATAGCCCTGCCTATTGAGCTCTTGGTACATATTGTAAGCAGCGATTTCACCACCACCTTTACTAAATTTCGGATGTGCGTGGCTAACGATGAGGATTTTCTTAGTTTGCATAATACTCCTTCATAACAGTAGTGATCGTTTGTCCCCATTTACGTTCATGCTGCCAAGCATTATAGAGTGTGACCTTGTCTTTCCAAGAAACATTGGAGAAGAGCGACTGAGACTGGCGCTCTAGATGACAAAGCTTAACCGAAGGCGCCT
>QMKU01000368.1 GCA_003646525.1 Campylobacterota bacterium | reverse complement strand
GGCAGCAGTCTCTCTTAACCTGGCAATACTTGATTGCGTTTCTTTCTTGTTATAAAAATCTTTCTCTTTAACTGCATGGTTGTTCATTTGACCTGAGAACTCTGCAGTTACTCTTTCAGCTGCTAACGAAAATCTCTTCCTAGCTGCCTTGCTGCCTATGGTTCCCAATAGCTCATCGACATCGCCTTGAAAATCTTTTTTATATGACTCATAACTATTTAGAGGGTCTAACCCTTTTTGCGAAAAGTAACCACCACCTTCCCCCTTTTCCCCATGGAGTCTTATATCTTTTTTTGTTTTTAATTTTGTATAAGCACTAGTAACCGCAAGATCATCAGCTTTCTTCTTCTCTCTCATACCTATCTGTGTTGCTTGCTTTACTACTTGAGATAACCCTTGAGTTACGTTAGAGCTTTCAGCTCCTGTACTCGCGTTTATGTTCATGCCTCTTGATTTGAAAGCACTAGCTCCTACTCTTTTTTGACTTATTGGTACTGTTGGCATTGTTTAACTCCTAACCTAGAAAAGAACCAGCTGCTCCAACAACGGAGCTTGCTGCCTGTAAACCACCTTGAGCTAGAGTCTGTCTTCTCATCTCTTTACCTTTTAATAGTGTAAATTCAGATTGTATTTTCATACCTGTAGACTCGATCTCTAAACCCATAGCTTCACGCCAAGCGTTGTTCTTAATGTTGTTAACATCATTCCTGGTATTCCTTATAGTTTCTCTTGAAAGAATACCCCCAAGCTCGCCTGTTGTCTCAATACCTTGAGCTGCTAAACTGACTGTTTGTTCACCTAACATCTGTCTAGCTTCAGCTTCTCGATCAATAGCACCTTGAACAGCTAATTCTTCAACTTCACCTTTTTGTATATCAATCAAAGCTGCATTGAATCTCTCTTGACCTGCTCTAAACTTAGCTTGTCTAGATATCGCACCTGCTCTATTTGATGCTTCTAAAAACTGTAAACCTGCAACACCCACCTGCGCTGCTCCAGCTGCTGCTCCCATAAGAACCTCCTAAAATTTACCTGAAGGGTTAATAGAAAGTATAGTCATAGGAATAGGGTCAATCTGTCTTAAGAAAACCCTTCCATTACTATTCCATTCAGGTTGTATATTTAAACTCATTCTATCTGATCTTAAAGAAACAGGACTATCATAGTCTTCTGTACTTCTAATCTTGAACTCTGTTAATCCCTCTAAAGGGTCAACACTATCATCTGTTGGTGGTTTACCACCAGACCAAACTCCACGAGTATCTTCTGTATATAGTGTTACTCTGCTTATGTTTTTTTCTAGATCAACTTTAGATTCACCTTCAGGTGTATCAATGTCTAATGTCTCAATATCTGAAATGTAAGGAAGTCCAACATGTATTACACTGTATGCTTTCTCTAATGTAATAGATCCATTAGAAACGGTAATACCCGTATAGCTATCATTATTAGGACTAGCTACTACAAAACCATCTCCAAATACAGATACTTCTTCACCTTCTAAGTGCCATAATCCTGATAATATATCAACAGCTCTAGACCAATCTGTAGTAGCACTACTTCTGAGATTAGAAGGGACTGTTTTATGTGGTGTAACTGTAACTACAGTTCCTGAAGTATAAGCTTGTATTGTACACCGTATAATATCACCATTATATTCTAGGTGAATAGCGTTACCGACTTCTAGAGAAGTAAAATACGAACTACTTGCTGTTAGTGTTAGCTCCTCATCATATGCCCAGGTAGAACCACCACTAAGGGTCATTGTTCTACTTCCAGTATTTCTACCATCATATGTTAAACAGCTATCCATAAATCTACTATCTACGATATCGCTTATCTGTCTTGTCGTTAGTCTTTCTATATATCTTTTTGTAAGACCATTTATGGTTCTCCTAACTGTTAGATAAACCATATCTTCATTGCCATCTGGTATGACAGTAACATTTTCTACAAAACCACCAGATATTTCGTGTCTATGCCACGCTAAAACCTGTTGGTTTCTAACCATAGTTAGGCCAAGTAAAACACCGTCACTTCTAGCGGCCCATAGAATAGATTGTGGTATCTGTTGGTATGCCCAATCTGTAATCGTATATTTATCTACTAAGTGGGAAGAAAAGATAGTCAAATCATTTCCTGAGTATCCTGCTACTTCATAGTTGTAGCTAAGATCTCTCATGATAGATCCTCTACTTTGTAAAAAGATAGCAGCGCCATCAATTACAATAGGAGGAAGACTACCACTTCCATTATAGCTGTATTGTTTTAAGTTAATATCTGTTGGTTTAAGTATCCCTGCGCTATCACCTTTAGCGTTCCACTCACCACCTGTTGTGAGTATAACTAAACTTCCTAAGTCTAACATAGACTTAACAGCGTTTACTTCTCTACCGGCCATTGTAAACGTGATCGAGTCATCAGATTGGCTTGGAGAAGATTGTGTAAAATTCTTAAAATTAGCTGTCCTGCTAAGTTTAATCTGTTCTGGGTCATTGTATGTATTACCAAAAGCCAATCTCTGTTGAATAAACGTAACTGTGGAGGGGTAATTACCCGTACCTACATAAGGATTTTTAAATGACGGTGGTGTATAAATAGTATTAGGTTGTATGCCTATATCGTCAAAGGAGGTGCCATATGCTACCCCGACTTGGCCATATATTCCGTTTGTTTCTTTATATATGTTATACTCAGAAGCTACACCTGTAGCTGAAGTATTCACCTGCCAGGAAACCACTATAGGCGCTGCTGCTGTAGGTTCTGCTGAACTACTGACTTCAGTAAAAACAGGG
>QMKU01000367.1 GCA_003646525.1 Campylobacterota bacterium | reverse complement strand
AGCCATCTTGGAGAGTATCGAGGATGAGAAGGAAGGTGCAGATATCCTGATGGTCAAACCTGCTCTTGCCTATCTCGATAGCATCCGAGATGTCAAAGAAAATACCAACCTTCCACTCGCCTGTTATAATGTATCTGGTGAGTATGCGATGCTCAAGACAGCAGCCAAAGCAGGTGTCATAGACTATGATAAAGTTATGATGGAGACTTTGATGGCTTTCAAGCGTGCTGGTGCAGATATCATCATCACATACCATGCCAAAGAAGCGGCAGAACTTCTGCAAAAGAACAAAATAGTGTATAATGCCAAAAATGCGACATAGAAGGAGATCAAACAGTGTTTAATACTATAGGAAAAATCATACAATGGATCGGCAGCCACTTCATGGGGATGCTTTTTTTGCTCATCGTTGTCATTGTGCTGATGCCAAAAGAGTCTCCTACCAATCCAGCCAACTTGCAGGAGATTAAGCTAACTGGTCCAATTATGGATAGTGATGCGATCATCAAAGAGATCGAAGAGGCACACAAAGACAAGAAGATCAAGGGTATTTTGTTGAGTGTTAATTCTCCGGGCGGAGCTGTCCCACCCTCCATAGAAATATCTTATGCGATCAAAGCATTGAAAAAAGATAAACCAGTCATCGCTTATGCTGCAGGCATCATGGCAAGTGGGAGCTATTATGCTTCGATCTATGCCAACGAGATCATCGCCAATCCTGGTGCTATCATTGGCTCGATCGGTGTCATCCTAGAGAGTGCCAACATCAAAGAGTTGATGGACAAAATAGGTATCAAGCCTCAGGTCGTTCTACAGGGAACCTATAAACAGGCAGGAACACCCCTGCGCAAATGGACCCCTGAAGAGAGAGCCGAACTTGAGCAACTCACCAAAGATACTTATACCCTTTTTGTCAAAGATGTCGCAACTGCAAGAGGATTGGACATCAACAACTCCAAAGCCTATGCCGATGCACATATCTTTTCTGCACAGAGAGCCAAGATGGTTGGTCTGGTCGATACGGTTGGTATCAAGTCAAAAGCAAAAGAGAGACTCGAAAAATTGGCAAAAGTTGATAAGGCGACTTGGAAAGAAAAAGACAAATTTCAATCCTTTATGGATAAATTGTCCAATGAAGCAATTTTGCAGATACAGAGTTATTTTTATGGATTGAAGGCTATACTGTAGATACTTCTAAGGGAAAAAATCGTCACCCAATGATTATTTCAGATATGTAAAAGCAGATGCTTGGCGTAGTGGGCGGTATTAGGAATCTCCCAATTGGCACTTCATAGATGAAAGCAGTCTCGCATCTATATAAGAGTACTGTCTATTATCTCTTGAGCTTTGACAAGAAATCTCTTCGGTTTTTTATCTTCTCTATAAGAGATTTTCTTTTAGTTGAACGAATCTACTACTGAAACTGATCACTCAATATCTGTTGTGCTTGGATCATATCTTTGTCGCCGCGCCCAGAGAGATTGACAAGGATGGTTTTGCCTTTGATCTCTTCAGGTTTCATCTTTTTGAGGTAAGCGATAGCATGAGAACTTTCAAATGCTGGAATGATACCTTCTGATTGGGAGAGCCAGACGAAGGCATCGAGTGCTTCGTCGTCAGTGATGTGATCATAGGTGACGACCTTCTCATCTTTGAGGAAAGCATGTTCGGGTCCGATACCTGGATAGTCGAGTCCTGCTGAGATGGAGTGAGCTTCTTGTACCTGTCCATCTTCATCTTGGAGGAGATAGCTGAGCTGTCCATGCAGTACACCAGGAGAACCTTTGGCGAGTGAGCAGCCGTGCTTGCTGTCTAGACCAAATCCCCCAGCTTCGATACCGATACACTCGACACTCTCATCTTGCAGAAAGTGATTGAAGATACCTAGCGCATTTGAGCCACCACCGATACATGCGATCACCTTGTCAGGCAAGCACCCTTCGGCATCATTGAGCTGGGATTTGGCTTCCCATCCGATGATGGATTGAATATCACGGATCATCATAGGGTAGGGGTGCGGTCCTGCAACAGTGCCGATGATATAGAAGGTATCCCGTGCATGAGTGACCCAATGACGAATCGCATCGTTCATCGCATCTTTGAGGGTGCGACTGCCCGATTCGACGGCATGGACTTTGGCTCCGAGAAGCTTCATTCTGAAGACATTTAGCTCTTGGCGCGCCACATCTTTGGCACCCATGAAGACTTCACACTTCAGACCAAAGAGTGCCGCGACAGTTGCCGTCGCAACACCGTGCTGTCCTGCGCCTGTCTCAGCAATGATCTTTTTCTTGCCTAGTCTTTTGGCGAGGATCGCTTGTGCGACTGTGTGATTGATCTTGTGTGCACCAGTATGGTTAAGGTCTTCTCGCTTGAGATAGATTTTGGCATCGAGCTCTTTGCTGAGATTTTCTGCGAAGTAGAGTGCAGAAGGGCGACCAACATAGTGTTTGTAATAGTAATCCACCTCAGACCAAAATGCCTTGTCAAAACGAACGGCTTCATAGTCAAGTCTCAGCTGTTCGAGTGCCGGCATCAGTGTCTCGGGGACAAATCGACCACCGTAAATACCAAAGTGTCCCAACTCATCAGGATCATGAGGACTTGCCTTTGGAATATAGATATCTATTTGGGGGTTATAATTTTGCTTCATAGTTTTTCTTCCTTTGTAATTCAGGATTATACCAAAAAAATAGATAGAGTTTAAGAGTTTAGTCTATATTAATATCAACGCGATACAATGCTCAAACTATAATAAAATATAACAAAAAGAGAAAAGATGAGTGAAATAGAAAATTT
>QMKU01000366.1 GCA_003646525.1 Campylobacterota bacterium | reverse complement strand
ACCGCCGCTTTCATCACTTCGGCGCTGATAGTCCGCTCGGTACCCGATGTCCCCGCTAAGGCTTCGGTCTCGGTCATCAGGTCTGGGTTTACTTCTGCGCCAGCTTCGCCCGCCCATTTTCTAGTAGCAGTTTCGCCTATATCGTCCGCGTCAACGCTGTCTAAAGTGCCCAATGCTTTTTGTACATCAGTGTCAGTTGTAGACAGCAGACCCGCAAACCCTGTGGCATCCACTACCACATCGCCCGCTAAACTAGCTTGCGCGGATGAGCCAGAACCTCCGCCTCGCTCGGTACGCAAATCATAGTAAGCGTTCCCGTCTCCATCGTCCTCGATTTCTCCGTTTCGCTTGACAATCCAAGCATACAAAAATACAAACTCTGTACTAGGCAATCCGTCTACTATTAAACGGCTTTTTTCGGATTCTATTGCGTTTCGCGCTCGGCTTCGACTAGAGTATGCGCTTTGCCCGATTATTTTTTTGTACCTGTAACCACTAGCAAAATCAGGTGTAGCAATCAAAAACACAATCCAGTAATCAGTTGACGAAGTTCCCTCCGATAATTGCCAAGTTGATCCTGTCCATTCGTTCCAGACATCGTAAGAACCGCCCGCATTGTGAGACACATTCAAATCTGGTGTAGTTCCAGTCCATTCTCCAGACGCTCCTAGCCTATAAATAAATGGGGTATTGGTATGCAGAGCAGGCGTGTGCCTTACGTCCTCATCCCAAAATACGCCGCTTTCGATATTGGTGTAAACATCACTTCCATCTACTAACCCGTTAATGTCCATTCCCGAAGCATATCTAGCCCCAAAGGTGTCATGGTTGTATTGGTGAGTTCTTGCACTCATTCTAATCCCGTGCAATTCATAGCCCACCATGCCCTTCCCGCTCGTAGCATTCCAGTAAACTAGCCCTGCGATAGCGTTTTCATAAAAAACCGCCGCCACCAAAGACGCTAATACAACGGATTGCAAACTGCCGCTATTGTCAAAATAAACATAATAAGTCCCAGTTATATCGGGAATAACCACGCTTTGAGTTGTTGTTTTGGTAAATTTCTTTCCGTGCGCCCAAAAATAAAAATCAGATGCTCCACTCTTGATACTACAACTAAACGCTCTCGTGGCATCATCCCACCCTAGCTCAGGCATTGACGTTTCTACTTGAGTATCAAATCCATTGAAAAATCTAGTTTCTCCTATTTCGGCAAGAACTGTCTCTACGTTATCACCAACAAAATAATCTTCGCTATCCACTACCGTCACATCATCAGCGGCGAGACTTGACACCGTAGCGGCTATCCAGACCGCCGCTCCTACAGTGGCGTCGTTCAGCGTGTAGATTTTTTTGCCTACATCATCCTGCCAAATGTCGGTTTTAATGTAGCCGCTATCGCTATCATCGGTTGTAGTTGGTGCAGTCGATTTTACAAAAACGCGGGGGATAATGCCGTCCACATTGTCACTATTTTTATAGTGCAAAAGTAAATCTTCCGAACTAGGATATAAATGATTTTTACTATCATCTGTTGGCTCGACTTGAGTACCCATTTTTAGTTGTGCCATTATATTATCTCCAAAACTGCATCGCCTTCTAAAGTCAAGGCATAATCGGCTAAGTCAAAATACTCAGAAACTATGAGGTTTTCTGTGTCAGCGATAGTTACATCATTACCTAACACTCTGCTATTTTGTTTTTGGTTGGCTGTGCCCCCGTTAGAGCCAGAAAATCGCAAATCTTTTACATCGCTCCATATTTTAGTCTCGACCAATTCCAACTGCCCAGACCAAATCCGCACCGTCGCAATTGCTTGCGCCCCGCTTGTGGGTGATGGAATATCGCTATAATCCAAGTCAGCGAAACTAACATCTACTCCATCCACCACACTGATTATACCTGAACCGCTAATCTCTAATAGGATATATTTTGCGTAAACGCCGTAGTTTTCTAAAGAGCGATAACCTGACAAATCAAGCGTTTGTGTATCAAATAAATCAAATCCGTCAACGGTCTTGACGATATTCTTGTAAATCCGCACAACCATCCCGCCTGTTGCGGTAACTCGAAGCGGCATAATTTGACGGGATTGAATGGGGGACCAATCATCGTTGGGGTAGGTGTGACTTTCTCTGTGCGGTGGGTTTCTGTATGCGGTTACGTTATCTTCGTTGTATCGTGGACGTGATGGAATCTCTCCTAGAACTTGCAGAAAATTAGGCTCGCTGGGGGTCTTCCCTACCCACACGCTCATATCTAATGATACGGCTTTTTTATTATAAATCTGCGTAGTTACGCCGCTAATTCTAACGTAGATATAATTTGCCCTGTTTGGTACATTTATAACGTGAGCATCATTGCCAACGATAGCGGGGATTGGCATGAATATAGATTGCTTTTTGTCTAAACGCTTATTTAGAGTGTCTCGCAATAAATCATTCATTAATGCTGTCCTTGTCGCAGATATTGAAAATCTCGACTTTACGGTAGACTATTTTATGTTCTGCAACAGGGGCGAATCTAATCAACATTTGCGCGTGGTCTACGAACGTTAATTTATACCCATATCTGTGCCGCCACTCAGCAGACAATCCGTCCATATTGTTTTGGTAAAGAAATCGTCCCTCCAGTAATCCAGTCATATCATCTACCGAGTTTATCTCGACATAAATTGAGTTCCCACCACCCCACCCCGTTGGGCGTATTCTAAGACTAGAATTACCGAAATTAATCAACAACTATTTTTTCATCTGTTAATAAATGTAATTCTAACCTCTTGGGCTACCATACGCCAAATT
>QMKU01000365.1 GCA_003646525.1 Campylobacterota bacterium | reverse complement strand
TTTACGGGACTAAAGTCCCTACTCCTAAAACGAATAGGTTCCTTCACAGTCTCTCGTACTTCATAATCTATCCCAAAAGGTATACCCAAGTGAACTATAAGTTTTTAAAAACAGCTCTCCCCTTCATCATAGCAGTCAGCCTCGTTCAAGCAAATGCCCCAGAAATATCTCAAAAAGCACCAACAGGGCAAGCTAAATCAATCGACCTATCTATGGTGATCAGTGGAGGTGTCAGTCTCGGCGCGTATGAGGCAGGATATAATTGGGCTATACTCAAGATGCTCTCAGGGATCAAAAATACAAATCCCCACATCAACCCACAACTCAAATCTGTAGCTGGTGCTTCTGCTGGATCGATCAATGCACTGCTCTCAGCTATGTATTGGTGCCAAAAATCCTCTGTCCCCTACCATAACAGTGTGGACGACAATCTCTTCTATGAAACTTGGGTTCATCTAGGTATCGAAGATCTGATGATAGAGGGAAGAGATCCCGACAACAAAAGTACTCTTTTTACCCGAAAAGCACTTAGGGACAAAGCAAAAAAAATCATGGATCAAATGAGTAAACCTATCTACAATGAGGGGTGTGAAGTTCCCATGGGATTTGCCGTGACCAAAGTTACACCAATCGTTGAGGAGTTCCAAGGGATCAAGATCAAGAACCAGACTTTTTCTATTCCTTTAAAATTCAAAATCTCTCATGGCAAAGCGATAATAGAGAATTTGGAGATGGCACCAAGTACTGCATTTTATCTCTCCATACCAGGAATCGAAAAAGATTATACCAAGGTGACAGATGTACTATTCGCCTCTTCTGCTTTCCCAGGAGCCTTCCAGCAGGTAAAACTACGCTATGAGTACAAAGGAAAGATCTACTCACAATATTTTATCGACGGTGGAGCTTACAATAATGTCCCCCTACAGCTGGCAACTGAACTTGATCCAGATGCAAGGCTTTTTATCTATATGGATCCAAGTAATATGCGCAAGCAGCCAAAAATAAAAGAAAATTTGGTGGAAGAAGAACCCCCCGTTGGCTTCTTGTCAGCCAATCTCTCTCCACTTAGCAACACTGTTGAAATTTTTCAACAGATGCACCTCTATCAAGCGATTAATCAATATTTCAAAAATAACACCAATAGAAAACTAGTACTCTCCTCAAGATTTCATCCCCTGACAGCAGGCTATCTGGAACATTTTGGTGCTTTTCTCGATCTAAATTTTCGTCTCTATGACTACAATGTGGGTGTATACGACGCAATATGGCATCTTGCGAAACGCTTAAGAAATAGAGATGAATTCAAAAAGTTTTCGCAAACTCAGCTAATGGAACACTTCATGGAGTATCTCAAGATAGATGAAAATCCTGAAGCATTTACCGCCTATCATTTTTTTCTTGCCACTGAATTTGGACAAACAAAACCACAAAAAGATAATCGTTATGCAGCTATCTACTATGCTTTCAACCTTGAAAAACCCGAGAAGAATCGCTATACAGCCACTGATTTTACAAGCTTTTTAGGCAAACTAGACATGCGTTATCTTCCTGTCAAGAAAGATTCATTCCTCGCAGAAGCACGAAAAGATCTTAAACATTGGGCTAAAAAACCTATTAGGAGTTTGGCTGGACGAATCACGACTCTCGAAAATGGCAGAGCCATAGAGTATCCCGACTACAAGTCAACAGCCAAAGCAATCAGTATAGCAGCATGGGGTGGGAGTTCCCTGACCAAGAAAAAAGATGGATGGAATCTATTTCCTCTCAATGTACCTAGTGATGAGGGGAGAGAGAGTCTAAGAACAGCACTCAGATTCATCCCTTCTGAGATGGCATTTGATACTGTCAACGGTGGTATGAGTTTTGGCTATAGCTCCTATTGGTACAAAGATATGGGTCTCATCAATGGCTTGGAATTCAAGCCATCTTACAACTTCAATGATAATGAAGGAGATTTTATCCGTATGGATATCAATACCTTTGCCGAGTTTGATGACTTTGTCAAGGTAGGTCTAGGTGTCAGTGGCTTTGGAAATATAGAGAGCGACTTCTATGAAAAAAATTCAGCATATGGAGCCAATATCTATGTAGATGTGATGGATATATTTAGATTTACCTATGTTCAGAGACATGGAGATATTGATGACAATGAATACTTCTATCTCGGCATTGAAAACATCCCAAGCTTGATCTACTGGCTGAATCGCTAGAGTTGTTCTGGAGCCTCCTTGGGGGGGGCGTGGATAAAATAATATTATGCTAGATATCATCACTTCAAGAATTATATATTAATTTATTATTTTATCTAAATCATTAAGGAGTGGATTACAAATAATACCATAAATTAGTAGGTTTTTCTCGTTCCCATCCGTCCTCGGCAATAATTCCTTATTTCATTGGCATTGCGCAGAAGCGATGGGAACGAGCGACAAATTGTTTGGTAATACCAAACCTACAGCAACATCACTATAGCTTTGGCACTGCCTAACAAAACAGAAAATAAGGAGAAAAAATGTTACCTTATGGAATGAGTGATTTTTTAGATTTGAAAATAGAAAATTATTACTATATAGACAAGACGGATTATATTCCCAAGATAGAGCTGTATGGAAGGTATATATATCTTATACGCCCTAGAAGGTTTGGCAAGAGTCTATTTTTGAATATGTTGGCTTTTTATTATGATCTGTTTTATGCAGATAGATATGAAGAGGTTTTTCAAGATACCTATATATTGGATCACCCTACTAAGCTAAAAAATAGTTATCATATCTTGAAGTTTGACTTTTCTGCTGTGAGTACGGTGGG
>QMKU01000364.1 GCA_003646525.1 Campylobacterota bacterium | reverse complement strand
TCACCTTGAAGCATTTTGGATGCCAACTCATCGTTCAATTCAGGTATAATTTTTTCCTGAATTTCATTGAGCTTGATTTGGAACTCTGCCTCTTTTCCTGCTAAATTTTTGGAGTGATAATCTTCTGGGAAGGTGACAGTGATTACTTTCTCCTCTTTAGGATTCATACCGATCATTTGATCTTCAAACCCAGGTACGAACTGCCCTGAGCCTATTTTGAGAGTGAATGCTTCTGCTGTGCCGCCATCAAATGGTACACCATCAATGCTACCTTCAAAATCAAGGATCGCCGTATCGTCGTTTTGGAGTCCTCTCTCTTCTTTGATCTTTTCAAGCGGTGCTTGCGCCTGGATTAGATCTTCGAGTCTCTTCTCTATCTCGGCATCTTCCACGGTTGGCTCTTCATACGAAGGTGTAAGCTCAGCATATCCTTCTGGCTCAAATGTAGGTCTAAAAGAGAGTTCAATTTCGATCTCTATGCCATCATCTGTCTTGTTAAACTTCTTAAATGTTGGCTGTCCCAAAATGGCATCAGGTGCCAATTTTAACTCTTTTTTAGCTTGATCTAAAATCTCTTTGACTGCTTCACCCTCAGCATCCTGACCGAATTTTTCAGCATACATTTGCTTGACGACACTTGTAGGTACTTTTCCTTTTCTGAAGCCGTCAACCTTGAGTTGCTTTCCTGCCTCTTTGGCAGATTTATTTATCTTCTCTTCGAGATCATTTTTTTCAATTCTTGATATGACCAATATATTGGCATCATCAATTTTTTTTGTTGTCAATTCCACGACTATCCTTTGTCTTATTATCTATTAAAGTCTGTGATTTTATCTAAAAACTATTAAGAAGTAAATTTTTCTCTCAAAAGAGTCAATTTTGAACAAACCTGTCATCTGATTTTTTTTGA
The DNA here is from genome assembly GCA_003646525.1 of Campylobacterota bacterium. Taxonomy (GTDB): domain Bacteria; phylum Campylobacterota; class Campylobacteria; order Campylobacterales; family Sulfurovaceae; genus SZUA-451. The sequence goes on along the minus strand of QMKU01000364.1, from coordinate 1,914 downwards.
GATACTTCTGCATGTGACGACTGCATCCAGCCTGATCTTACCTCTCCTTCTACTTTGTCAAAATTCTCTATATAGGGCTTGATATCTAGGAGTGGGGTGCCATCCAAAATATCTACCCCCCTAATCGTAATAATAGTCCCTTCTACCTTCACGAGCTCAACCACTGAGAGCCCTAGTCCATTGGGGTGCATTGGCGTTCTAGTCGAGAAAACACCTCGGGGAGTATGTGTCTTGTCATTGAAGGGAATGACGCGAAGCTTTGGCTCTTTGACTTTATGGAAATAGTATATGAGATAGACATGGGAAAAGCCCTCCAAGTCTTTCAGCCCTTCCGAGTATTGTTCATCAAAGACTATCGTAGCACAAAGATCTTTGGCTCCTTTTGGCTGTACGGGCATATTGATCAAGTCACGAAAAGGAGATCGGATAGTAGCGATCTGTTTCATTTCAAAAGTCATGTTAGTGGGCAGAACATGTGCCTTGTCCCTCAAGTTTCCTCAAGCTTCCCTGTACGAACGCTTCTATACTAGTCTGAACTGTCGCTGAAGTCTGATCTACATATACATCTAGTCCTGCCTTGGCAAACCCTTGTGCTGGTGAATCGCCGATGCCACCCACAACCAAAGCATCAGGATTGAGTTCCATGATATTTGCTACCGCATTGCCACAGCCACCTGCACTATGTCCCTGATTGGCTATGCCTTCTACCTCTGTGATCTTGCCATCTTCTATCGTCACGATTGTATAAAATTTAGCTTTACCGAAATGTGCCCCTCTTTTACTCAAGTATCCCATATTTTCATCTGTTGGAAATATTACTCTCATTTTAACTATCCTTCTTCTCTAGATTTTATTTTAACTCTTGCGAAGTCTATCTTGCGAACCTTAGGAATAGAATAGAAATAACTCCCAAACGATAAGCGTTTTGGAGTAGGGACTTCAGTCCCGTCAGACGGGACCGAAGTCCCTACTCCAAGTATCTGTTATTTGGTATTATTACACTGTAGTTCCTTAGGCTCAATGCCAATGAATTAAGCACGGTAGGGGTCATGTGTTGCAAAATCAACTCACAAAGCGGGTGGATTTTCAACACTTGACCTCGGTTGAATCGTTACCTTGCTTAGCCGAGGTCAGGGTGTTGTATGATGCATTCGCTACGCTTCACACTTCACGCATCACAAATCACCAGACCCCTAATAATCCATAAATTCCTTATTTCATTGGCGTTAACCTTATGTTATCTCAATGGTGATGGATGAATCAAAACTGTGTTTTTAGCTGACCATTTTTATATGCATCGTAAGCCTCTTTGAGTGTCATCTCTCCGGCACCTATGTATATTTTGATATTGCTTCTTTTGAGCAGATCAAGTGCTTTTTGACCTGCGCCATTGCCTGTGATAACAATATCTGGCTTTAGCTCCATCACTTTTTTGGAAGTTTGGAGACCTACACCATGTTCCATACTTTCTGTTTCACTGTTTGATACAGTTTCCAATTTGTCACTCTCCTCATCATAGATGACCGACATCTCCATTCTTCCAAATCTCTCATCCATCGGACTCTCCCAAGTCTCACCTTTTGCTGTAAATAGTATTTTCATCTGTCGTTTTCCTTTATAATTAATTTTATTGTTTCCCAACTCTCTCTTACTAGAGTCGAAAGTGCTCCATCCTTGCTGTACTCTACGATAGGTTGTGCCAAAGCCAAAGCCTTGGTGAAGGTCTCATCATAGGGCAGTTTAGCAACTACCGTGATACTCTCTTCATCTAAAAAGTCTTCTATCTCTTGGGTCATTGCTTCATTCAAATCATATTTATTGATGATACAAACAGCTTGATAGTTAAATGTTTTGACCAGCTTTTGTACTCTCCTGAGGTCATGAAGTCCTGAGATAGTCGCTTCGGTCACTAGT
>QMKU01000363.1 GCA_003646525.1 Campylobacterota bacterium | reverse complement strand
TGGTAGACTTGGTAGACTCAAAATCTTCTGCCTTCGGGCGTGGCGGTTCGAATCCGCCCTGCGGTACCATTAATACTAACTTCAGCAGCTGATTTATACGACTAGTCGTATTATCTATTTGCTAAACTTCAAAATTATATTGTTTTTAAAATGCGGGAATAGCTCAGTTGGCTAGAGCGTCAGCCTTCCAAGCTGAGGGTCGCGAGTTCGAGTCTCGTTTCCCGCTCCACTTTTTTACACATGTACACCAAATCAACAAAAATATAGAATAGAGACTTTAGTTTGAGCCTTAGAAGCTCCAATTTAATTATACACTTGGAGTAGGGACTTCAGTCCCGTCTGATGGAACTAAAGTCCCTACTCCTAAATATTTAACCTTATTTAGAAGCATACTCCGCGATGATATCACCCATCTCCGAACATGTCACAATCTCTTTTGCATCATGATCACTAATATCTCCTGTGCGATATCCTTCTTTGAGTGCTTTTTTGATCGCAGTATCGATCTTGTCTGCTGATTTAATTTCACCAAGTGCATAACGAAGCATCATACTTGCACTTGAGATCGTAGCCAAAGGATTTGCAATTCCCTGTCCTGCTATATCTGGTGCTGAACCGTGAATCGGTTCAAAAAGTCCCACGCCATCACCTATACTAGCACTTGGCAAGAGTCCGATAGAGCCACTGAGCATACTTGCCGCATCCGAAAGTATATCTCCGAAGATATTACCCGTAAGAATCACATCAAACTGCTTGGGTTCTCGAATGAGTTGCATAGCAGCATTATCTACATACATATGTGTCAGTTCTACTTCTGGATACTCTTTGGCGATCTCTTCAACGGTTTCACGCCAAAATTGGCTCACCTCAAGCACATTGGCTTTGTCAACGGAACAAATGCATTTTTGACGCTTCATCGCAATATCAAAAGCGACTCTAGCAATCCGTTCGACCTCTTCTCTAGTATAGATCATCGTGTTGTAGGCTTTGTCCTTGAGTAATGCTCTAGGCTGACCAAAATAGAGTCCACCTGTCAATTCTCGCACTACCATCAAATCAACACCCTTGATCACTTCTGGTTTGAGCGTGGAGGCATGGATCAATTCATCGTAAACAGTTGCTGGACGGAGATTGGCGAAAGTGCCCATCTCCTTTCTGAGCCCTAGCAAGCCACTTTCTGGTCTGAGATGTCTCTCTAGCTTATCCCACTTCTCTCCACCAATCGCACCGAACAAGACAGCATCACACTTTTTGACACCTTTTATCGTCTCTTTGGGAAGAGGTATGCCCGTCTCATCAATCGCAGCACCACCCAATAGCATCTCTGTATATTTCAGATTGCACCCTTGGGCGACAGAAACAGCATCCAAAACCTTGATTGCTTCATCAACGATCTCTGGACCAATTCCATCACCTTTGATGATTCCTATCTTGTAACTCTTATTCATTATGCTATCCTTATCTCTTTTGACTTGCAATTTCATTTTTGGCAAATTCAATCAATCCGCCTGCATCGACCAACTCCTGCATAAACTCAGGTATCGCGGTAAACTGATATGTTTTTGCCTGTGTAATATTGATTACTTCTCCTCTGTCCATATCAACTTTGATGATATCGCCTTCATTGATCTCATCCGCCTCTTTGAGTTCAAAGATCGGCAATCCCATGTTGAAGGCATTACGATAAAATATCCTAGCAAATGTCGGGGCGATAATGGCATTGATCCCTGCTGCTTTCAGGGCAATAGGGGCATGCTCTCTACTACTTCCGCAACCAAAGTTTTCACCGGCTACGATTATATCTCCCTCTTGCATCTTTTTAACAAAATCAGGATCTTCATCTTCCATCACATGGCTCGCCAACTCTTTGGCATCACTGGTATTGAGATATCTTGCTGCGATGATCAAATCTGTATCAATATTGTCACCAAACTTCCAAACTTTTCCTTGCAAAAGGTCATCCTTTTCAGAGTTAATTTACTGCTATTTTAGCTAAAAAGTTGAAAATAACCAAATTATAACCCTGATTTGAGACAAATATTTAGTAAATTTCGGTATAATGTCTTTCTTTGAAACTAGTCGATCACTGGCAATTATATTATTTAAAAAGGTTTATTCATGGCAGCAAAAGAGAGTATTAAGCAAGTGGAAGAACTTTTCATCAGCAAAAAAAAGGGTGATGTTGTCACTTTTGAAAATATCTCAAAAGAGTTTGACAAGCAAATTACTGTATCACAGGCAAAAAAGATCCTACAGTACTCAAAAAAGTATCATGTATCGATGGTTTCTGCCTCTGAATATGCCAAACATCTCTCAATCCAAGAAGGCAAGCGTCGAGAAAAGGCCAGAAAAAAAATGGCTGAAAATAACTCTGAAGAGCAATTTGACTTCACTAAAGAGAAAGAACTACTTGAGTGGAGCCGTAGTGACAGTCCTGTGCGTATGTATCTTCGCGAAATGGGAAAAATCCCTCTCTTGACAAAAGAAGAAGAGGTATATCTCAGTAAGCAAATTGAAGAAGGAGAAGATGTCATCATCGATGCGATCTGCTCTGTCCCCTATCTCATAGACTATATCATCAACTACAGAGAACCTCTTCTCAATAGAGAACGCCGTGTCAAAGAACTATTTAAAAATTTTGAAGATGTTAGCAACAAAGACGAGAGAGAAGATAGCGAAGAGAAAGCAGGCACAGCAGCATCTCCCAAAGATGATAAACGCGTCAAACAAGTTGTAGATAGCTTTAAACTACTTGAAAAAAACAAAAAAGAGTGGATGAGAGAACGAGATGAACTCCTCAAACTACAAGAGACCGATACTGATGAACCC
>QMKU01000362.1 GCA_003646525.1 Campylobacterota bacterium | reverse complement strand
TTTTTTTGCCTACATGTATGGAGTTTTTCGAGGACAACTGCTTGTCAATATAGAGTTGATAAACAGTGAAGATACTCTCATCGTGCCCTGCGATATCATTGTATTTTGCAGAGAATGATCCGACCAAACTGAAGTCATCTTTGTAGCTGGTGAAGCCAAACATGGCTTCATTGAGGAGTGTGTTTTGCGAGCTTTCCGTTCTCTTCTGTAGGATATATGAGGGGGATTCTTCATTGAGTTGCTGGTATTTGTATTCAGAGCGAAGATATCCAGCATACTCAAAAGTCTTTTTTTTGATACTCTCCATATCAAAATCATAGTCATCTGCATACACAAATGAAGCGGATAGCGTCAAGAGAAGAAAGAGTTCTTTTCTCATCGTCTGATAGAGCCTACTTTTGAAATATTATCGAGGGTAAAGACTTCATTGGCAAAGTTTTTTGGTGTGATTTTTCCATAGACCATGATCGACTTGTAGCCTTTGTAGAAGGGACTTACTGTCTCCACCACAGAAGGTCTGACGATCCCCGTAGCAAACTTCTTGATACTCCTATAAGTTAATGTTTTGATGAGTACGCCAGTGGAACTGTAGCAAAGTACTTTTTTGGGTGTCAAGCTTTTTTTGTCAACTATCATAGAGAGTTTGTCATAAGCGACAGATCTATTTTTGGCTTTTAGCGTCAGGGTATATTCACGACTACTCTCTTTTTGTGTGATTATCTTATACTCTTCATCAAAATCAAGTCGCATAATGTCACTGTTGTTGAAGACTCCACCGACTACCGACTGCATCGAAGCGATCCGTATAGGCTTGCCGACATTTGGGATGAAGAGCCACATATTGTCACCGCGCCTCAGTGTAGATCTTCCCTTTTCGCTTTCAGGCTTCAAAAAGAGGGAAACCATTTTGTCTTTGCCCTTTCTCGCTTGATAAAGTAAAAACTCTTTTTTACTACCGTCAGGTTCGATATTAACGATTTTTTTATAACTTTCACTGGATGCTGGCTGTAGGTTTCTATCGATCTTTTCAAGTAGATCGGTAGCACCCAGCAGAGAACAAATCGCCAAAAACAATAGTACTTCTTTCATAATGAATCCTTCTAAATCAGATAATACAATAGTATCCAAACTCTATAAATAAAAGATAAATTCTCTCCTGCACATACAAATTCTATCTCAACGCGTCCACTTTATTAGATATGAAGGATGCTCTATCTTGCGATAAATATAGATTGCATATAATCTCGCGGAACCTCTTTTTTAATATGTTTAAGACTTTTTACCTCTTCTTCGAGGCATCCTTCATAAGTAGTTTACACTTTAAACTTATTGGATTTTGTAGGTGTGAGCGTGTCACACGAGCAGATCATCATTTGTGCGACATGGTCGCACCTACAACATTGTAAACTATCTTTTATTGGATATGAAGGATGCCGCTCTTTGATCTCAAATTTAGAGTGTTTGAAACTCGATGAGATTTTTTCTGTCTCTTTACTTCTACGCCCTATATACTCTCGTTTTCCTGTTTTGAGATTATGTTTTGCAAGTAGCTGGTATCCATCTGCATGTTTTTGCCATATCATTTTATATCAATATCGTAGATGATAAGTACGGAGTGTCTCTAGGTAGGATTGGTAGAGCATCTTAGAATTATGTCTCTGTTTTATCTGCAAATCACTATAAGTAAAAAATGAAAACATCATCGACCTTTTAGAAACTTTGTAAAAGTATACCTCTTTTTATCTAAAAGTACATAAAGAGGTATACTATGCTTATTTACATCTATCGTTCCTTCAAATTCCATCAAAACTAAATGATTGCTCGTCACACAGCTCCAGCTGTGTGACGCTTCATTGGCGATACAATTCATAATTACTACTCTACTACTGAATAAGCATCATATTTTTTTCATTGAAGGGAATTAATTTTATTGCAGTTGCACCAATAGGCGTTCAGCAGCTGGAGCTGTGGAACGAGGGAAAATAGGTTGATTTGGGAGATATTTGTGTAGAGAAAAGGCACTACCAGAGAGAGACAAAAGATAATTACTTCCGACTATCCCTTCGCTCCATATACTCCAAAAGCTCCTCTTTTTTAAGATTAAATTCTCTTGTAATGTCATCAATGGAGAGCTTGAACTTCTCTATCATAATCACAGCATTTTCAAGTTTTTCTTCCACTCTTCCTCTCTTGATTCCTCTCTTAATTCCTCTCTTCTCTCCGATTTGATAAAGTGGTGTTTTTTCTATATCTACTGATAACATTTCCATTCCTTTTTTTACTTCTTCTTCAAGATCTCTATTATTTGAGTATATATTTACCATTCTTAGGTAGTTTCTATACTCATCTTCATCATTGAGTTCTCTCAGTCTTTTTAGTATGATATTGACTACCATCTGCTTGTCTTTGCCCTCAAAGTCGCACAACATAGCCAACACAATAGCTGAGGAGTCATCACTATAAAGAAATGACTCACACGGTATATCTCTGATGTCTATTATATCATAACTGTAGTCTATCTTATCGCGTTTGATTTGTGATTTCATATTGCATTTTGCTTTGCCTATGTATAGCATATATTGACGCACTACATAATCTTCATAGAGGAAAAGTATATCACTATAGTATCTGTGCATTCGCAAGTGCATTTGTGGATGATTGTTATTTTGTATCTCTATATGTACTACTTCATCACCATTTTTGTAAAGTATATCGCTATCTCTTGACTCAATTCGTGTAAACTCTTTGTCTATGATTTCCATATCTTCTTTGATGTCAATATGCAAGATATGTTTGGATATATCCCTAGCTATATTTTTGAGTATCTCTTTGCTT
>QMKU01000361.1 GCA_003646525.1 Campylobacterota bacterium | reverse complement strand
TGAAGTCCCTGCTCCAAAACGCTTATCGTTTGGGAGTTATTTCTATTCTATTCCTTAGTATGATCATCTCCTATTCTAGCAAGGATAATACCATGTTTTTCATACAAAATCGTATAAGCTTCAAAAGCGTCCAGATGATTTTTTCTCGTTAGGACAACCTCTCCAGCCTTAGGCTTGGTTCTCTTGACGATCTTTTCACGATAAACTATAAAGCTTGGCATATTAAATTTCCAGAGGTGCGCATCATAATGCTCTGTTTTTGCCAAAAGTGCTGCTTCTTTGATCGGTATCTGTGCGATAGCAGCATAAGTAGGTATGACACGCCAACTGACACTGATGGTCATGATGATACCTATACTTATGAGTTTGGCATTTCGATCTATTTTTGCAGTTCTCATGAGCCAAAGTGTGATCGCAGAGACAGAGGCAAAAAAGAGATACCACTCCCATCCAAACTCAGAAGGAGCCGTCTCAAGCATGATACGGGTAAAAGGGTGCTTTACTTGGGGTTGCACAAAAGATATGACCATGGGAAGAAAAAAGAGTATGATAAAAAGTATCATTGGTGGGAGCAGAAGTAGTTTGTCTGATTTGATCTTGGAGATAGTGATCGCCATCAGGATAAAAAGTGGCGTGTAGCCATAGATGACATAGTGTGGCAACTTCGTACCAGAAAAAGAGAAAAAGAGAAAAACAAATAGAAACCAGATCGCTAAAAACCGCAAGAGGTCATTGCTGAACCAAGATCGTATATCCTTTAGAGAGCGAAGCAAAAGAGTCGTATAAGGCAATAAACCGACCAACAATACAGGAATATAGTAAAACAGACTCCCACTGTGACCCTCAAAAGAGGTATTGAAACGGTTGAGATTATGCTTGAAGAAAAAACCATCGATAAATGCCTGCCCCTGATCGAGGTACTCAAGTATATACCATGGGGATGCTATGAGAAAAAATAGCAGGATACCTATCGGGTTGAAAACCATCTTGAGCCAGAGTCTTAGCTCCTTTTTGGATGCTAGAAAGAGAAAACTGACTGCCAAAGGTACGAGGATAGCCACTGGTCCCTTGGTCAGGGCACCAAGGGCGATCAGCGCAAAAATAGCATAAAGTCGGGATCGTTTTTGCTCGACAGTGTAGAGATAGATCAAAAACATGCTTGAAGCAATAAAGAGATTGAGAAGTGAATCTGCAATGGCTGCTTTGGCAATGATCGTGACTTGTAGTGAAGTAGCCATCATAAAGGCTGCCATAAAAGCAGTATAGTGTGTATAAAAATGGCGGACAAAATAGTAAAGAAGTACCACCCAAACTGTCGCCGCTAGAGCCGAAGGCAGTCGTAGCGCAAACTCGTTGAGACCAAAGCCTTTGACGCTAAAAGCCTGAAGCCAATAGATCAAAATAGGTTTATCAAAACGCAATTCGCCATTGAGATAAGTAGTCAAATAGTTGCCATTTACAAGCATTTCGCGTGTCGCTTCACTGAAAGCACCCTCATCAAGGTCAAAGAGAGGTACGCCTCCAAGGTTGAAGTAGAAGCCAAAGAAGAGTGCCAGGATAAGGATAACGGTAATAGGTTTTGCTGATTCTAACGTATTAGTTTCCACCTGTAGACCCCTTGGGATAAATGATATGATAGAGGATGAGTGTCGTCATCATCCCGAGCCACCCTCCGACCAAAATATCGCTAAGGTAGTGTTGTGTGAGAATCACACGGCTCAGAGCAATGAGGATACCTATAGCGATCAACCAGTTACGGTATCGAGGAAAGAGCAGAGCAAATGCTAGCCAGACGGCCATCGCTGTCGTCGCATGACCAGAGGGAAAGGATCGATAGAGTACATCCAGTTTGAACCAGAAAAAACCATAGAGATTTTCATCTGCCAAGAGTTGAGGTCTTGCACGCCCGAAGATGACTTTTGGGATATTGACGAGTATGCCAGAGACTATCGTCGTAGAGAGCACAAGAAGTGCCATGTCGGATCGTTTGGGATTTTTATTTCTCCAGATGACAAAGAGAATAAGGGAGATAATAATATACCAAGTAGATTTACCCAAGTCCGTCAAAAGATCGATTGGGTAAAAAGCGGGAGTGCCACGATAGGGATAGAGAAATTCATAGAGTGGCAAATCCAGATAGAGATAACTGATCACAGAGAGTATAGCGATGACAAGAGTCAACAGATACCAATGTTTTTGTATGACGATGTCGCATAATAAATTCTTTTTGATCAACTTAGTTCCTCTTTTTTTAGAAATATATTATATCAAATTGTTTGTTATGATCTACTCTCTTGTTGCATTGATCTCAGAAAAAAGCTTTTGGATATGGCTCATATTGTTATCACTACTCTTCTTTGGAGTTTTTTTCTGTAACTCTTTTTTCTCCTCAACTTTGATCTCTTTTTTCTTCTCAACTTTGTTTACTTTTTTCTCGATAGTTTTCTCTGCTTCTGGGATACTTTGTTTGGCTTCTCTCTTTTTCTCTTTTTCTCTCTCTTTTTCTTTCTCTCTCTTCTTCTTTCTTTCTCTTATTCTCTCTTTTTCTTTCTCTTTTGCAAGTCTCTTCTTTTTATCACGATCTCGGAGATAGGTCTTGAATACCTTGACATTTTTCAAATGTTCTTTATAAGTTTCTGCAAAATTATGCTTGCCATTTTTATTCAGCATAAAAAAGAGATAGCTACTCTCAATAGGCTGGGTCGCTGCTTGTAATGCCTCCATAGAAACACTACCTAGCGGATCAGGTATGAGACCTTTGTATTTATAGGTATTGTATCTACTCTTGTCGGTTCTGATGCGTTTGGGAGTGACAATAGTACGGGAGTATTTGCCATA
>QMKU01000360.1 GCA_003646525.1 Campylobacterota bacterium | reverse complement strand
ATATAGCTGAAGTTCCTGAGCTTCCCGGTTGCATGGCAGATGGTGAGACCTACCAGAAAGCATTATCAAGCGCCGAGCAGATTATCCAGGAGTGGATTGAAACAGCTCGTGAACTTGGGCGTTCTATTCCTGAACCCAAAGGTCGTTTAGCCTACGCATAAAGGGTATTTCATCCAGTTTTCCATCCCATCAGCAGTTCCGAAAGCATCCACTACGGGGTGCCAATGCGAACGGCTCTACACCAAAAGTGGGGGCGGTTGCAATCCATCTGAGCATACAGTGCCTTCACGCATAATCTATAATTCTCAAAGTTCCTGAATCCAAATGCTCTTCGAACAATCATTTTAATCTTGTTATGGTAACCCTCTATGATGCCGTTGTCGATTACTTGATTCAGGTTGGAAAGCATCTGAGAACTGAAGCTTGAGACAGCTTTGAATCAAAGTATAACAAGACCCAGAGATTCTCTTGGAATCATCAATCAGTTACTCGGTTGACATTCATAAGCGATAGGGATACTATTAATCAGGAGGGTGGCTATGAATAGACTATCACTTTTGTTGTTGTTGTTTGTAACACAAATTTCTTACTCTAATAGCGCAATACAAACCGACTGGTCCGGAGGCAATGGCGTGACCGGACCAGTGAACGAATGGAATAACACCTTTCACGAATCATTCTTTTTAAATTCAGTTGCCGAAGGGGTCCTTCAACTTGGTATTTCTCCGAACCTGATCGAGCATGTACCTCATATCGAAACCAGTGGCGCTCTGAAAATCGTATTATGGGGGGATATTGATTGCGACGAAGATATTGATATGCTTGAAGTCTCCGCAGACGACAGCCTATTCTGGCACGAGCAACCTGATGGAGCAGGTTCGTGGATATCCCACTTCTGTGCTGTTCCTGGTGAGGTGATCTCTGCCAGCCTTATCGATTATGGAGACGGAACTCCCTTCTGGGCAGTTGACTATAAAAGTGGAGATTATGCGGTAATCGGTGTTTTCAGCACCAATGGTTTCGAGTACTACCTCGGTAACCTCGGTGATAATCAATACAGCACCGGCATCACAACAGGTGATGTTGACTGCAACGGTACCTGTGATGTCGTCGGATGGAAATGGGCCTACAATGAGGTTTGGGTCTGGTGGTCCTGCCATCCGGATTCCGCTGAACTTCTGTTTTCCCCTTATACGCCGGAAGTGGTCTACCTCTTCAATGCCGAGGGAGATGATGATCTGGATATGGCCATCCACAAAAGCTGGTACCCCGAAACAGCCCTTTATCTGCATGATGGAGACTGGTATTATGTGCCACTTGTCGACTTCTTTTCTGGATACGGCTTCGGAGCCGGTGATATCGACGGGGACGGATACAGTGAAGTGACATCAATTTCAGGAGGTACTCAGCAGCTTTTCTCAGCCGTGAACGGCTGGGCGGGTGAAACACTGGCAACTGGAATTCAGTTTTGTGCCATTCTAGATATCGACGGAGATATAGATTGTGATGTTGTAGGATTTGGAGGAAATTTTTTCCGTCTATTCTATAACTTCGATCAGAGCGGCAGACTATACAGCAGTTTTTTTAACACAGGTTTCTCCGCAGACACCCTTGATTTTGCGGACATGGATCAGAACGGTGTTAAAGATCTTATACTCACAAGAAAGGATACCGGTGAGGTCAGATGGTTCGAGCATAGAACTGAGCACTATGCTTCAGGTTATCTTGACTCAAGTATCCTTTATCTGGGATCAGATGATCTCGAATGGGGAAGTCTGTTCTGGGATGCGGAAACACCTGAAGGTACATCCATCTCATTTCAAGTCCGGGCAGCAGATGACTGCTCTGATCTAGGTGTATGGTCGGATACACTATCGGAGCCCTGTAGTTTGCAGGGAATTCTTGAAGAGAATGACAGCTATTTCCAATACAGGGTAATTCTCTCCACTTACAGTTCTGAAGTAACCCCGGTCCTTCATGATGTTACGCTGACCTGGAATCCTCTTGGAATAGAAGAACAGGAGAACAAGATATTCCTGCTTCCAATTTCGCCTAACCCAGCCTCAGGAGATGTTACTATCAGATTTGTTCTTGAAGCTTATTCTGATGTGACAATTAGTGTTTTCGATGTGGCAGGCAGAGGAGTTGAATCCATAAGAGAGGAAAACCTGCACGAAGGAGTTCATTCATTAACTATGCATTCCTTACCCTCAGGTGTCTACCTCTGCAGAATGACATCTGAAGGAAACACTACTGCAAGACGCTTTGTTGTGATTGAGTGATCATCGGTTCCGAAAGCATCCACTACAGGGTGCCAGAATTCGATCAGTTTTTGTAAGCTGGCTTTCTATGCCTGACCCTGGTTATCAGTATAGAATCGTTGAGGATTGTGAAAATGACCCGGTATCCACCTACACGGTACTTTCTTAGTCCCGCGAACCTTTCCTTCAGCTCAGGCATGGATTCTGCTTTCTCAGAGAGTTCCTCAGATATTTTAGTGAGAATTCGATCAGCGTCTGTGATGTTGATCTTTTTGAGATCCCGGCTAACCGACTTCTTGAATGTGATTCTAAAGGCCAAGATCAGCTCTCATATCTTCGAGAGATACTACAGCGTCAGTTGTATCATGAAGTCTATCCATGGATACCTGCAGATCTGCCAGGTCATCAAGGTATGCTTCTATTGCCTTCTGAATCAGATAGGATTTGGAGCGGTCGGTTTCTTTTGCAACCTCACCCAACTCTTGAGCAAGAAGCTCAGGGAGTCTGACAGAAATAGCAGTACTCATTCAACACTCCTTCATGTTGTTCTATCAGATCATGTGTGTTGAGGTTTTCCGT
>QMKU01000359.1 GCA_003646525.1 Campylobacterota bacterium | reverse complement strand
TGGTCTTCACTTATAACCCCATCAATTTTGTTAAAAACGATAAAACGCTTGTCAGCAGGAATGGATTTTAAAACATCTCTAACAAATTTATCTTCTCCTTTTTTAAAACCTTGCGCAATATCAAGTAACATAATCACTGCATCACTTTTAGCGACAGCTTCAGTAATGAGGGGAATGACTAATAATTCATCCAAAGAACCAAACCCAGGAGTATCATAAATAGTGATCCCCTCTTTAAGAGCCTGATGGGGAAGGGTTATGTGTACCTCTTTTACATCATTTTCTGAAACCTTTTTTTCTGTATCCATCTTTCTGCGTGTTTCTTCATTTAGCTTCTCTGCACTCTTTTTGAGCGATTCAATGTTTCGATAGTTAGTTGTTCTATTGTCGATTGTTAAAGTGTACTTTTCACCATAATCTACTTTAAAAAGTCTAGCTGTTACTGCACCTGCTCCACTATGTAAAACTTGATCTTTAAAAATTAAAGCATTTAAAAATGTAGATTTACCATTAGCAACTTCTGCAACAACAGACAAAGAAATATTTGGGTTTTGCAACTGCTTAGCTAGCCCATCAGCCTCTACAAGATAAGAACTCGTTGCAAGACTTTTCTCCAATAAATCAATACCACTTCTATTCATCAAGCCGACCAAGGCTTCAAATTTTCGCACATCTTCCAAGTAAGAGAATTGCTCCTCTTTCAATTTTTGAAATTCTTTCATTTTGTTCTTTCCTTTTATTTTTATTTTCAATAAAAATATCTATTTTCTTATTTTTGCTTCACTCATACTCAATAGTTTTGGTAATTTTTTTAGAGTTGGCAATATCTTCTTAAAGAATGGTATCAAATTTCTCCGAAACTCCTCTGGCAGATTATCTAAAACTCTCTTGTTGAATTCGATTATTGGACCTTTGATTTCTTCCCACCAAGTAGGCTCTCTATCCTCGATAACCATCTCTATTCTATGAAGTTCCTCATCTATATTATCTCTTTCTGTGTGATAAGTACTCTCTTCTTTGGGTGTTAGTTTACCTGCATCAAACCAATTTTCTATATCATCGCCTATTTTTTCAGTAATTGAGAAAATCTTCTGGTGATGAGGACTTTCCATCAATTCTTCAATTGTGTATATATGACTTTTGAAAAATAAAAATCCACTTTTTCTGTAAATTTTTCTTTCTAAATTTTCAAGTTCTATGTGTACTTTTCTAAATTTACTTTCTATTCTAATCTCTGAATTCATTGTTAGGAACCTTCCAAAAACAATTCTACCCAAAAGCAAATATAATTTCAGTACAATAAAGACCTAAAAAAAATTCAAAAGAATAATAGATGATAAAAAAGATAAATAACGAAATAAAAGAGTTAATAGACGAAGCAGTAAAAAGATTACAAGGCTATGAGCGACGAGAGTATCAAGCTCATATAGCATTGGAGTACTTACAAGGTAATGCAAGAAAGACAGAAAGAGTAATGGGATGGGGAAGAGACGCACTGACACTAGGTATGAAAGAGATAGAGACAGGGATTAGATGTATACATAGATATAAAGATACAGGTAGAAAGAGAACAGAAGATAAAATAGAGACATTAAGTGAAGATATACGCACAATAGTAGACCCGCAAACACAAGCAGACCCATCAATGAAAAGTGGAACACTAACCTACACAAGCGTAACATCAAAAGCGCTGAGAGGGGCATTGATTAAAGATAAAGGATACAGCGACGAAGAACTTCCTTGTGAGAATACAATAGGAAATATTCTAAATCGCTTAGGATATAACCTAAAACGAGTATTGAAAGCAAAACCAGCCAAAAAGATAAAAGAGGTTGGTGAGATATTTGAAAATGTATGGAGAGTCAATGAGGAGTCTGATAAGAATCCCAAATCATTAAGAATCTCTATTGATGCAAAAGCAAAACTAAATATTGGTAACTTCTCAAGAGGTGGTAAATCTAGAGATATGGAAGCTAAGAAAGCAGAAGATCACGATATGAACCCTATAGCAAAATTAGTACCCTATGGTATCTTGAATGTCTTGACAGGATATTTAACTTTTTTTTTCGGAACTTCACTTGAGACTAGTGACTTTATAGCTGACTGCATAGAGAGCTGGTGGGCAGAAAACCTAAGTGAGTACATGGGAATAGAAGAGCTTGTCATTAACTTGGATAACGGTCCAAACAGCTCAGGAAGACGGACTCAATTTCTAAAGAGAATGACAGAGTTTTCAGATAAATATCATATTAGAGTTCGTTTAGTCTACTATCCTCCATATCATAGTAAATACAATGCTATTGAGAGATGTTGGGGAAGATTAGAAGAGCATTGGAATGGAGAGATGCTAAATTCTATCAACAAAGCGGTAGAGTGGGCTAAGAGTATGACTTGGAAAGGAATAAAGCCTATTGTTCATCTTTGTGAAAAAGTATATAAGAGGGGAGTTAAACTTACTCTCAAGGAGATGGAACCTTATGAAGATAGAATTATTCGCTCTGAATCATTACCTAAATGGGATGTGACTATTGAGCCTTTAGGTGGGTAGAATTGTTTTTGGAAGGTTCCTAACTTTAGGTTTTCGAACTAGCAAAAAACTTTTTCTTCAAATCATTCTGTATATTTTCCCATATTTTTTTTAAATTAAATATTAAATAGATATATACAAGTATATACTTATTAAAATTAAAAGCAAAACTTTTTAATCATAAAATCTATGAACAACACAAAAAAAGCTTTTACTCTTGTTGAACTACTTATAAGTCTTGCTATACTTATGATTATTTCAACAACTATCATTATAACTTTAAATTGACATACTCAAAATGCCAATAATGCAAAAATT
>QMKU01000358.1 GCA_003646525.1 Campylobacterota bacterium | reverse complement strand
ATAGAGGGCTATTAGATGATGATGAAGGTCAAGATAGCGATACGCAGCTAGATACTCAACACAAGCTAGCTAATGATACTCAGCTAGATACTCAGCTAGATACTCAACACAAGCTAGCTAATGAAGGTCAGCACCGCAAGCGGCACAGACGTAATGATAGCGATATGCAGCTAGCTAATGAAGGTCAGCACCGCAAGCGGCACAGACGTAATGATACTCAACACATCTACCCTATAGATGAGGATGGTGAGGAAGTAATAGGTATTATTGAGCCTAAGCTGGTTGACCCAATACTAGACATCATAGAGGCATATGTTAGGAAGAATAAGGCACTGCCACGAGGAGAGGTAATAGGTGAGAGAACTATCTATTTAGATGATGGTACACGTGTGTCATTACAGATAGATATAGGAGGTGGGTTTTGATTTACGGATCCGTATAAAGTTTAGCACATGTTTTGGGCCTGATAATATTTTCACTCCTAGCACTCTTTTTAGTTGATGTTGTTTTCAAGTATAAGTACAGCGCTTAACAGGATAGCTAACGTTCAACAGGCAGATGCAAGAGATGTGTTAGAGATCGAGAACCCTGAGCTTAAACTCAAGAGAGGCTAGAGTTAGCTTATCACAAAGCAAAATACTGGGCTGAAGATGCACTTAGAAGAGAAAGCACAGATAAGTTTTATAATTCTCTTTCTAATTACAGCTAGGCTAGCTACTCTTGATTTATATTGAGCACTCTTGAGTCTAGTTGAGTCTAGTTGAGTCTATCCCGCTTACTATACTCTTATTGTGTCAAGGCTTTTATTGAACACTTTAGCACTTTTAAGGCTTTATTGACAAAGTCAAAGCTTCTTTAAGATTAATTAAAGATTTAAAGATTTAATATATAAAAAAAATATTATATAATTGATAAAAAGGACAGTGGCTCAAAAAGCTTATGTGAAATCTGAGAGATTATAACTTTAGTTATTTCGACTAAATCTCTAATTCTTTAAAATTTCTTAAGAAATTTAATTAATTTTAGGCTAAAAAGTAGCTAATTTTAATAAGATTTAAGATATATTTAATCTATTTTTAGATAGGCTCAAATCAGTAAAAAATCAATAAAAACGGGATAAAATAAGCTAAAATAGTATAAAACAAGATAAAATAATTGGTTGAATTTTAGCTTAAAAATAATAATTAATGTAAAACAAGAGATTCGTTTAAGATTAAGAAGATATTAAGATTAAACTGGATATAATACTAAAGATAAGAAATCTTTAAGAAGTTACACTTGGTGGTCGCACTTCAGAAGGTTTGTAGATAGATATCACAGCACATAGCTAACATATCTATTTATCAAGCTTTTAGACCACCACTGTTTAAGCGGCCACCACCTCTCATTCAGACAATCTACTAGCTAACACTCAACAAGGTTAAATATGCAATTATGTATATCTAATGTGCCTACAGCTAAAGTACACACTAGGCTCTCAGGTCAAGAAACAACACTACAATGTACAAATTCAAAGTGTACTAGGCAGCACAATTACGTGTCGGATTTAAAGTATAAATCTACCTATACTCAAGGCTTCACAACACAAGACTTCACAGCACAAGAGCTTTCTCTGCTAGACACTAATGGTTTTTCTTCATACACCTATAGAGCACCTACAGAGGATGATATACCTCCCTCAATGCGTTTTCTTATCAATCAGGGTAAAATTGACTTTACAAAAGGGTGGAGGAAAGCATCAACAGCTGTATCATTACTATCTACGCATTGGCAGGATTATGACCCAAAAGAAAATCCACTCTCTCCACAAGAGTTAAGGGACCGTTGGGAGTCATCGAGTAGGCTCAGAGCAACAACGGCTTATTTTCTGCCTTCATCGTCAGGTGTTGGGGTACGCATTATTTATGAGGGTAAAGATATACCTAATCTGGCGGTGGATAAGTCGGCTAAGAACATACTCATCGCAGAGAGAACTCTTATTGAGCAGGAGCTAGGGGTTACTCTGGATAAGACTAAAGCCTCTCCTGGTGCTCACTCAGGGCATCTTAAGCTGTCATTGCCGAAAGAGATACAGGATACTTTAAGTAAGCTAGTGGATAACACCCATCCTACTAGGTATTATACGGTGGCGCTGCTGGAGCAATTTCCTGAGATTGATACGGAGCACTATCCGGTGTATCTCCCAGCAGCACAGCATACAGCTGACAACCATAAAGTATTAGAGGTTGTTTATTCAACGCAGATAACAGTGCTGTCAGCAGCGAGGGATGTTGGTGGGTATGACACGGAGGTGTTTGAGGATATAAGGCCTAAAAAAGGGTCGGTGGCTATTACTGATATCGCGCCCACTATTGTGCTGCCGCAGAGCTTTGTGCTATATCAGGGTAATAAGCCTATAACGCCGGCAGAGCTAGCACTTCAGTGTTTGGATAGACAGCATGGGGATGGTGGGGCTGTGGCTACTAATGTGCCCTATGCGCAGGATAAGCAGTATAACTCTCGGATGGACTCTGCGCTGTGGTATTACAGCGAGGAGAAAGGGACGTTGTTTGGGCATGAGGAGGGAGAGACTACTAATGCTAAGCTGGGATATACGCCTAATTTTAACATACCGCTGAGAATTAAGAATGTGGCACAGGCTCCTGTTGATGCTAAGCAGCTAACGGCTAATATCTACCTCTCGGAGAATAAGCTGTATAGTGTTATTAAGATAGGGCACTCTCATGCAACAGTGCTGAGTGATGCTGCAGCTTATGGTTATTTATCATTGCCTCTATTGGCGGAGGTTTTTCCTTATTTGATGAAAGTTGGTGGGAAGGATAGGTTCTTTTTGGTGCCTAATAATCCGGT
>QMKU01000357.1 GCA_003646525.1 Campylobacterota bacterium | reverse complement strand
GTCAGTGGACGAAAAACTATATTTGTAGAGGGGAGTGAGGCAAATATGAAGCGGATAGAGGAGCTTATGGATGAAGTTAGTATGTTTTTGTCACAGCCTGCTCCACCACCATTTGAAGAGATCAAATTTTGCAAGGGGTGTGGATATAGAGATTATTGTTATTAAAATATGATATAATCAATAAAATATTTTTTTCTACAAAAAAATAGAAAGGAGTTGATATGTCGAAGCAGATTTCAGCATATATATCAAATGAGACACAGGAAAATATGGAACATTATAGTGCTACCTATGGTGTAAAAAAAGGTTTTTTGATAGAGAATGCTCTTGATCACTATCTTCAAGCACTCTATGAGATACCTGAAGAGTTCATTATCCCTAGCAAACTTGTTTTGAGTGATAAGTCATTTCAGATGGCTATGGATATGATAGGAAATCCACCTGAGTCTACTTAGGCATTGATAGACTTGATGAGAAGTGAGTAGCAAAGATAGATATATACTTGACAAAATTAAATTTTTTCTATAAAATTGTAGAAAACTATATGAGGAGATATTATGACTACACAAGTTTCAGCCAATATATCCAATGAGACAAAGATAATATTTGAAAATTTTTCAAACAAATCAGGGCAAAAAAAAGGTTTCATAATCGAACAGGCACTGCTACACTATATCCATGCTCAACAGGAGTTGCCTGCGGATATTATTATTCCTACTTCTGTTACAGTTTCTCAGAAAGTATATGAAGATATTATTATGGCAGACAGAGAGCCAACAGAGGCGTTGAGAAAGTTGATGAGTGAAGATTGAGATAAGAAAGCTGGAAAAACGGGACAATAGAGCCGATTTTTCTAGTGGAGATATTGAGATAGATAGATTTTTTGTAAAGTTTGCTGGACAAAATCAATTTAAACACAAAATAGGCAATACTTATATTGCTGTAGAGAGTCATTCTCAAAATATTTTAGGTTATGCAACAGTTACGAGTTCTTCTATGAATATCAAAGAATTAAAACTCTCTGAATTTAAAAAATTTCCCAATTATCCATTGCCTATTTTCAGAATTGCTAGATTAGGTATCGACAAAAGATATCAATCACAAGGAATAGGAGGCAAGCTACTCAGAAAGATGCTTTATCTAGCGATAGAGCTAGAGGAGTTAGTCGGGTGTGTGGGTATTTTGGTAGATGCCAAAGATGATGCTATAGGCTTTTACAAGAGATATTCTTTTGAGATAGCTCCTGTGGTGGATGGAGAGTTGCCTAGTAGACCCATGCAGACCGTTATGTACCTCTCCATAAGAACAATTCATAAAATTTTGAACTGAGTCTGTATGTACCTAATACTATTTTATGATATAGCCGATCGAAGCAAAAAAGAGAAAGACAATAGCCGTGCGATACGCAAAACCGTAGAGAAGTATCTCACTAGAGTTCAGTTCTCAGTATTTGAGGGTGAGATACGCCCAAGTGACCTCAAGAAGCTCAAAGCTACTCTACTCAAAGTTGCAGACAAGGAGCTAGACTCTATAGTCATCTACGAATCTACAAGACTCAACTATACAGAGCGGATAGTCATAGGGGTAGATAAAAATGAAGGGATTTTTTGGTAATGCAGAAATCAGACAGAACACACTTTTTGGTCAATGCAGGTCGCCTGAGACGGCAGGATAATAACCTCTATTTTGATAAATATGATGAGGAGTACAATGTCACTAGCTCCAAACCTCTACCCATCAAAGCCATAGATGAGATATACCTCTTGGCGAAGATAGATTTAGATAGTTACTCTATGGCATTTATCGCATACAACAATATACTGTTGCATTTCTTTAGCCCATATCAGAGCTTCCGTGGCAATTTCTTCCCTAGCTCTCCAAACTCTGTCAACAAAAGTGGCTTTGTGCTACTCCAGCAACTGCGAGCTTTTGATGACAAGGTACACAGACTCTATCTAGCCAAGCAGATAACAAAAGGGCACTTTGTCAATGGAGCAAATAACTGCAAGAAGTATAAAGTGGATTTCGAGATAGATAAATATCTGGCAAATTTGGAAAAAGCATCTACTATCAATGAGATTATGGCAAGTGAGGGGGCATTCAAAAAGAACTACTATCGAGCGTGGAATAGTATCATATCAAACCAACGAAGCTTTAAGTTCACTACTAGGAGCAAGCAACCACCGACAGACAAGATAAATGCTCTCATCTCCTATGTAAATACACGCATCTACAACATAACTCTCAGTGAAATATACAAAACAGAACTTGACCCACGCATAGGATTTTTGCACGAGCCAAACTATAGAAGCCTAAGCCTCCATCTTGATATAGCGGAGATATTTAAACCTATCATAGGTGACAACCTCATCTTCACTATGATAAACAAGAAAGAGATACAGCCCAAAGATTTCAAGACAGATAGCGGACGACTCCGTTTTACCAATGATGCCATCAAAAAGATAGAGATGAACATCATACAAAAAATGATCCAACAAACAACAGTAGGCAATCAAAAACTAACTTGGAGACAAGTCATCCGCCGAGAGGTAAATCAACTCAAAAAGAGCATCTGTGAATCAGGCGAATATGAACCATTTATAGCAACATAGCCTCTCTAAAGCTTTTTGTAAGCTTGCACATCTCCTCTCTATACGAAAATATGAGGGTATAAAAGTAATCTAAAGCTAAAATAAAGTAGAATACAAATGGTCAAAAAATCAAAAACCCCTAGAGATAGGTGTTTTTTTGCTATTTTGAAGCAGTCCCTATGGGATTTGAAACTTTCTCCTTATTTGTCGCCCAACATTGTGTTGAGTATTTTGAAGCAGTCCCTATGGGATTTGAAACCTCT
>QMKU01000356.1 GCA_003646525.1 Campylobacterota bacterium | reverse complement strand
TGGAAACCCTGAAAACCTATCGTTGGATCGACAGGAACAGTGATGATCTTCTCTGGAGTATTTTCAGCGACATCTTCGATATTCATACCACCCTCAGTAGATGCCATGATGAGAGGCATTTCCAATTTTCTATCAAGTACAACAGAGAGATACAACTCCTCTTTGATATCAGCACCATCTTCGATATATAGTTTTTGTACCAGTTTGCCTTCTGGACCAGTCTGATGTGTTACAAGTGTCATACCAAGAATCTCATTTGCCAACTCTTCGACTTCTTCAAGTGTTTTGGCAAGCTTTACACCACCACCAAGACCACGACCACCAGCATGAATCTGAGCTTTGACAACCCAAATAGGACCGCCTAGCTCTTGTGCAGCAATGACTGCATCTTTTACACTTTCAACCATAATACCCTTAGGGACTGGCACATCATACTTGGCAAAAACCTGCTTCGCCTGATATTCATGAATGTTCACTTTGAACTCCTTTATTTATACAATGTCGGATTATACGATGAAATAAAATAATCCTGTATTAATATTAATATCAATTGAGGTGATTTTGAAGGGGTGTTATAATTCTACACAGTTTTGCCATGCTAAGAATTTTCTTTTCTCAAGGAGAGAGACTTTGACCCTCTCCTTGTATTTAGATTTAGTCCTTAATTTCGTATTGAGCTCTACCTATTTGATAGAGATCATTACCTTTAGTATCGTTTATCACTGTCACAGGAAAATCTTTGACTGTAATTTTGCGGACTGCTTCTGGACCTAGTTCAGGATATGCAATGACTTCAGCAGAGGTAATCTGTTTTCCCAGAAGTGCACCAGCACCACCTGTCGCACCAAAGTAAATTCCATCATATTCGACACAAGCATCTTTCACGCCTTGATCTCTTTTTCCTTTGCCGATCATTCCCTTGGAGCCATTTTTGAGCATCGTAGGAGAGTAACTATCCATGCGATAACTTGTTGTCGGTCCAGCACTGCCGATAGGATCACCTGGTTTAGGAGGTGTAGGTCCTACAAAATAGATGATAGAGCCTTCTAGGTCAAAAGGAAGCTCTTCTCCTGCTTCGATCAGATCTACCAATCTTTTGTGTGCTGCGTCCCTAGCGGTATAGACTGTTCCATTTAGTAACACAGTATCACCTGCCACAAGCATTTTTGTATCTTCACTGCTCAATGGTGTTGTTAAATTGTAATTTGCCATTACTTCTCCCTTATATCGTAATATGCGTATGTCGTGATGAGTGACACTGGACATTGACTGAAACTGGCAGAGATGCAATATGACAAGGATTGGACTCTATATGGACAGCCAAAGCCGTTTTGGTTCCACCCATACCCATCGCACCTATACCTAGTTTATTTATCTCTACTAGGATTTTTTGTTCCATCTCATCCATCTCTGGATCCTCATTCTTACTTCCGATATCTCTAAAAAGTGCGTGCTTAGAACTGATGACAGCTTTTTCAAATGTACCGCCGATCCCAATACCTACCGTGATAGGAGGACAAGGGTTGCCACCTGCATCAGAGATCACCTCTTTGACATACTCGATGATGCCCTCTTTGCCTGCTGCTGGTGGAAAGACGCGTGCACGAGAAACATTTTCTGATCCACCGCCTTTGGCAGCATATTCGATATCGATCTTATCGCCTGCAACGATATCAAAGTGAATGATCGCAGGCAGGTTATACCCCACTGTATCCTTAAGATTGGCACGACTAAATGGCTCACAAGTAGAGGCTCTCAAATATGCATCTATATAGCCCTGTTCGGTGCCTTTGTTTATCGCATCTCTCAATAGACCACCGTTGATCTTCACCTCATCACCAATATTGATAAAAAATACAGCCAAACCGGTATCCTGACAGAGTGGTCGCTTCTCATCTTTGGCAATATCAGCATTTTCCAATATCTGACGGATCACCTCTTTGCTCACTGGAGATTTCTCCTCCTCCATGGCTACCACAAGCGCATCATAAGTATCCTGAGGCAGATCCGTACCACAATGCACGATCATATTCCTAACAGCTTTTACCACTACATCAAACTCTATTTCTCTCATTAAAATTTCTCCTACTTTAATAGATATAGGTATTTTACAGTGAGGTATGTTAAAACTGTATTATAAAGGGGATATACGAAGAAAGAAATGGTTCAAAGAAATTTCAAAAAATATTTATCATTTTCTTTTGCGTAATAATGGTGCGTTGGAAACAGCACCCTACAGAACGCTTTATATACTTGTGATACTCTTTCTTTATGAGAGGTCGTGCTGTTTCCAACGCACCGTCTGTTATGCATATATACATTCCCACCAAGATGGTGAGAACGAGAGAAAGATTTAAATTCTAATCCCTCAGACACCGCACTGCTTGACTGAAGGCGCGATAGCCGCAGCCCCAGTTTGCATCACCTGAAACGAAGTAGAAGACACGCGAGCGAGAACCACCCGTAGAGGCAGACCACAAACTGCCCCAAGAGCCTACATCTACCACAGAGCCATCAGGGTAGTTGCGGTAGCCAGCTGACGGCGATTTCAAGAAGCTAGCAAAGGCATCTTGATTGTTAGCGACTCCTATCGTCTCTGCTGCGAGTTCAGCCTCTGTAGGGACTCTATATCCCATAGGGCATACAGAAGTTCCATCTGTTTTTGACCAGTTGCCGGCTCTTGTAGATCCTAGTTCGTCTACTATATGAGCCCAGTCGTAGTCATAGGTCTCTGATGAAGTGATGAAATCTGATCCTGCATTGGCTACATCTGTGGCTTGTGTAGCATTAGTGTCACTACTGCTATCTTGATGTCCATCTGCATTTCTACCCCACTGATAGTAGTCACCATAACAAGCAGTGTCAT
>QMKU01000355.1 GCA_003646525.1 Campylobacterota bacterium | reverse complement strand
GCACTAGTAGAGGCTGGTGCTGATGTCATTGTGCTGGATTCTGCACATGGTCACTCTCAGGGGATCATCGATACAGTCAAGCGCATCAAAAAAGAGTTAGATATTGATATCATCGCAGGTAATATAGCTTCTGCTAGTGCTGCACAGGATCTCATAGATGCTGGTGCGGATGGTGTCAAGGTGGGCATAGGGCCAGGCTCAATCTGTACAACACGCATCGTAGCAGGTGTCGGTGTACCTCAAATCTCTGCGATTGATGAGGTAGCACGGGTAGCCAACAAGGCAGGTGTACCAGTTATCGCTGACGGTGGTATCAAATATTCTGGTGATATTGCTAAAGCTTTAGCAGTGGGAGGGAGCTGTGTGATGCTTGGTTCCGTGCTCGCTGGTACTTATGAGGCTCCAGGTGAAATGATCATCTTCAGTGGTCGCCAATTCAAAGAGTATAGAGGTATGGGGAGTATTGGTGCGATGAACAAGGGAAGCACTGATCGATATTTTCAAGAGGGAACAGCAGCAGATAAGCTCGTACCTGAGGGGATAGAAGCTCGGGTGCCTTACCGAGGTAAAATAGCGGATGTAATTCATCAGATGATTGGCGGTCTTCGAAGCTCTATGGGATATTGCGGTTCTGAATCTATTTCAATGTTTTGGGAGAAAGCAGAGTTTGTCGAGATCACTTCGGCAGGATTGAGGGAGAGTCATGTCCATGATGTGACTATCACCAAAGAGTCACCCAATTATCACTCGTAAGAGAGAGGAGGGTATCGTGAGGAATTATTTATGGATTCTGATACTATTGTTGCTGGTAGGCTGTGGAAAAGATCGAATAGCTGATATCGCTACTCCCGAAGAGATAGAGAGTAAAGATATACTTTTTATCCTTCCCTCTATTCCCGAAGCACTCTGTTATGCCGATCTCATGACGGAGACATTGAGCGAAGTTTCAGATGATTTGAATGGTACAAATTCACAGGTGCTTTCTGTGCCAGAAAATCTGGATTGTAGTGATTATGGGTTTAGTAACTGTTTAGGTATTGATTTGGGCATAGGAGCCAACAATAAGCCTCAGTCTGTAGTAGAGTGCCTCTCTGATGATGAGCAACATATATGCCTGTTTCTTTTGGGTAATGAATATAAAGATGTTGAGGGTGATACCTTTGATGAGACCTGTATACTTGGCATTGATAAATAATTTTAGATAAAAGGAGAATAGAATGAAAGACCAGACTTTAGCGATACATGCTGGGTACGACAAAGATGCCCAAGGAACAATGGCAGTTCCGATTTACCAGACAACTGCCTACGAATTTAGGGATGCTGAACATGCGGCAAATCTTTTTGCTCTCAAAGAGTTAGGAAATATTTATACGAGACTCATGAATCCTACAACAGATGTCTTCGAAAAGCGTTTTGCTGCACTTGAAGGTGGAGCTGCGGCACTCGGAACGGCCAGTGGAATGGCAGCGATATTTTATGCCATTGCCAATGTAGCTGAAGCAGGAGACAATATCCTCGTTGCCAAGCAGGTCTATGGTGGAACTACGACACTGACAGGACATACGATCAAACGATTTGGGATAGAGGCACGCTATTTTGATGTGAATAACCCCTCTGAGCTGGAAGATTTGATTGATGAGAAGAGTAAAATCATTCTTTTTGAAAGTATCACCAATCCTAGTATCGATGTGCCTGATTTTGAAGCAATCGTTGCAATAGCAGATAAGTACGAGATATTGACCTGTGTGGATAATACCGTAGCGACACCGATACTCTGCAAGCCTTTTGGACTAGGCTGTGATATCGTCATACACTCTGCGAGCAAATATACAACTGGTCAAGGTTTGGCAATTGGTGGCATTATCATCGAGCGTGAGAATTTGGTCGAAAAGATCAAAGGAAATGCACGATATGCCCATTTCAATGAGCCTGATGAGAGTTATCATGGATTGGTCTATTCAGATCTTCCATTGCCACTCTTTACACTTCGGGCGAGACTAGCACTACTGCGTGATCTAGGTGCAGCACCAAGTCCATTTAACTCTTGGCTCTATATTCAGGGGTTGGAAACACTGCCACTGCGAATGAGGCAACACTCCTCTTCGGCTCTTGCCATTGCTGATTTTCTGGACAATCATCCATCGGTAGAGAAGGTGAATTATCCTGGTTTGCCGAGTGACAAAAATTACCATTTTGCGCAGAAATACTTAAGAGACGGTCATAGCGGTCTGCTTAGCTTTGAAGTCAAGGACATAGAGACCGCCAAAAAAATCGTCAACGGTACAGAGATCTTCAAACTAGTCGTTAATATCGGCGATAGTAAATCGATTATCACGCATCCTGCCAGTACGACACATCAGCAGCTCAGTGCACAGGAGTTGATCGATGCAGGTGTGCCAGCAGGCTTGATCAGACTCAGTGTAGGGCTCGAAGACACAGGTGATCTGATCGCTGATCTGAAGCAAGCTCTAGGACAATAGTACAGCAAAAACGAATCATATGAAAATAAAAACCGCAAGCAGACAATTTAGCAGTCCTCTCTACCTAGAGAGCGGTCGTATTCTCGAACCTTTTGATATCACCTATGAAACTTATGGTGAACTCAATGAGGACAAAAGCAATGCTGTATTGGTCTGCCACGCATTGAGTGGTTCACATCATGCGGCAGGTCAATATGAGGATGATAGAAAGCCAGGTTGGTGGGATGGATTGATAGGTGAGTATAAGGCAATCGATACAGAGAAGTTTTTTGTGATCTCTACCAATGTCATCGGAAGCTGTTTTGGCTCTACTGGACCTATGAGTGCCAACTATCCTTCAGAAGCACCGTATCGCTTGAAATTTCCCGTGGTGACGATCAAGGATATGATACG
>QMKU01000354.1 GCA_003646525.1 Campylobacterota bacterium | reverse complement strand
TCATCATGCATCGCAGCGAAATAATCCTGCATCGAATAAGGAGGTTCTCCAGGTTTTTTGCCAGTCAGATGACGCGAATAGTGTTCAATTCCTTTGCACATACCTGTCGCTTCAATCATTTCAAGATCAAATTCTGTACGCTGCTTAAGGCGATTGTACTCTACCATCCTATCCTCTTGCTGATAATAGGCGAGACGCTCACCGAGTTCCTCTTCGATACTTTTGACAGCTAGGGCGAGTTTCTCTTTGGTGACGATGAACTGATTGGCAGCGAATATAGTGATCTCTCTCTGATCTTCTCCTTTCTCTCCCGTCAGAGAATCAAAAGGATAGAGTGCCTCAACCTCATCTCCGAAGAACTCTATCCGTATCGCCTCCTCTTCGCTGTAAGCGGGATAGATATCGATCACATCGCCACTGACACGAAAGTCTCCACGATCGAAGTAGTCGTCATTGCGCTTGTATCCCATATCTACTAGCCTCAGGAGTAACTCTTTTTGCTTATACTCATTTCCTATACAAAGATTTAAGATTACGGAACGATAATCCTCGGGAGAGCCCAAACCGTAATTGGCAGAGACGGAAGCGATGACGATGACATCTTCATGGCTGAGTAGACTTGCAGTAGTACTCAGTCGAAGCCGTTCAAGCTCTTGGTTGATCGAGCTATCTTTTTCGATGAAGAGATCTTGTCGTGGCATATAGGCTTCAGGCTGATAATAATCATAATAAGAGATGAAGTATTCGACATGATTGTTTGGAAAAAAACTTTTGAATTCACTATAGAGCTGTGCCGCTAGTGTTTTGTTGTGCGTCATAATGAGTGTAGGTTTCCCCGTTTTTTCGATTACTTTTGCCATCGTATAGGTTTTTCCACTTCCTGTGACACCCAAGAGCGTTTGGTATTGATCTCCTCCGAGGATGGAATCACTGATAGTTTGAATGGCCTGCGGTTGATCTCCGGAGGGTTGGTAGGGGCTGGATACCGTAAAATTTGGCACTTCTTGAAACTCCATTTTATTGAATTTAGCAGAATATTTCCATCTTTAATTTCTAATTTCTAATTCTTTGGCTATTATAACAAAAAAATTGGTAAGAGTATTTACCTATTTTATATTAAAAATGGAGTTTTGACTATGAGTGCACTAGAGAGATTGCAAGAAAAAATTGAGCAACTTAAAAATAATTATCTTGGAATGCGACATGAAATCGACGAATTGAAATCGCAACTTGAGGATGTATATGCTAGTAAAGGCGAGCAGGACAATACCATTGGACAGCTTAGAAGCGAACTCGAAGAGAAAGATAGAGAGATCGAAGGCATTGTAACTAAAATCGAAGAGTTACTATCATAATCTAAATGAATTTTTAAAGCAAGGATGAGAAATGAAAAGAGTCGCCCTTACAGTTTCAGGTAGTCGCTATGAGATTAAATTGGAAGATGAATTTGCAGATTTTGTAAATGCTGATTTGCAGGATGCAGGTATGGAACTTGATCGAGACAATAGTCCATCCGCACTGCTCCGAGCATATCTTCGCCTTGCCAAACAAAACAACAGTTATGAAGATGAGATAGAACTACTTATCGAAACGCTGGATGGGATGTAGTACTACTGCACTTCTCTGAAGGGTTGAAAAGAGAAAGATACGACATCCAAAAAATTAGATGAAGTTATGGTTGAGGAGTATCGACAACTCGACATCCTTCATATCTAATAAAAGATAGTTTACAATGTTGTAGGTGCGACCATGTCGCACAAGTGATGATTTGCTCGTGTCCCACGGTCACACCTACGAAATCCAATAAGCTTAAAGTGTAAACTACTTATGAAGGATGCCGATAACTCTACTTATACTTAGAGTATTTTCTCATTGTTGTTTATATTTTTTTCTAAGCTTAGAAATTTCAATCAGCATTAGCTCGGCCTGCTCTCTTTTGGCAGGATCTGAATGTGCTACCCTTTGATTCCATTTTTTGAATTCCTTTTTGAGTATATTATTTATCTCTATTTTTGATATCCCTGGTTCTATACCCAGAGTTTTTTCAAATGTATTTTTAAATACGCTCTTCTCCTGCATTGTTACAGGTAATACTTTTTCAAACTGTTTCCTATACTCATCTTTATCTAGTTCAAGCTTATCTGCCATATAGTGAGCCAAATCCACTTCATTTTTGTCTGCCACGCCATCTGCTGCTGCAACTTTCAGACAAAATTCAAATATTTCATGCTTTGTACTAATGTCACATAGATTATTTATCTCATTGATAGTTGTATCTATATGCAGTTCGCCAGATTTTGCTTTGGCATAGTTACTACTAATATATCCATTGATTCTCTTCTTTGCTTCATCCTTTTCATCATCAGAATAGTCTTCAAGAAGTAATTTCCCTATATTGCCTATCTCTTTCCCCTCTACTATATCTATGGTGCCATCTATACTACCCATGATAAATGTCATCTTGATAGCCACCTCTTCAATTTGTGGTCTTCTCTCTAGTATATCAAGATAACCATCTTCTTCAACACTAAAGAAGAGTTCTTTCTCTGCCTCAAAGTAAATATTGTCATCACTCTTATCCATTAATCCAAAAGAAAATTTGAGTCTTCTATATCCTTTTCTTGGAAATTTTAGTGCATCCGTAGGTACTTCAAAAAATGAAATATTATCATATTCAGTGAAATCATAAGGAATAGTTGTTTCATACTGTGCATGTCCATCCTCATATATGCCAACAGTTTCTTCTTCGCTGTTAGTAATATCGTCTATCACTAGAACAACATTCACATCACAATCATTATAAGGAACTTCTATAGTACCTTTTAACTTTACCTTAAAGCCTGGATAATCAATACCATCAATTGTGATTATTCTC
>QMKU01000353.1 GCA_003646525.1 Campylobacterota bacterium | reverse complement strand
GTGGTTTGTTTTGAAATTTGCTGCGAAGATCATTCTTTGGTATCCTTATATTTATTGTTTATTCCCTATGATGGATGCAGGAATTTCAGCTCCTACTCCCAAACAGGTACTCTATTCAGTTGGACTCTTTATTCTTTTTCTAATGCTTCCAAGCCTGGCAGTACTTTGCCTTCGATCAGCTCCAGGCTGGCACCACCACCTGTACTGACGAAGGTCATCTCATCAACATCTCCAGCCCTTTGTGCCACATCTGCCGTATCACCACCACCGACGATGGTGATCGCATGAGACTCTGCGATATAGTGAGACATCATCATGCTTCCTTTGGAAAATTTATCCATCTCATACACACCCATTGGACCATTCCAGATGATAGTCTGTGCATCATTGAGTGCTTCACGGAAAAGTCGTGAACTAGCAGGTCCGACATCCAGACCCATCCAATCTTCAGGAATCTCCTGCGATGGCAAATACTTGGTGATGCTATCTTCAGAAAATTCAGGTGCTACGACTAAGTCAACTGGCAGATAGAATTTTACCTTTCTCTTTTTTGCTTTATACATGATCGCTCTCGCTTCATCGAGCAGATCATTTTCGACTAGAGAGGTTCCTATCTCATACCCTTGTGCTTTCAAGAAAGTAAATGCCATACCGCCGCCGATGATCACCTTGTCAACCTTCTGGATCAAGTTGGTGAGTGCTTGAAGTTTGCCAGAGACTTTGCTTCCGCCTACAACTGCGACAAATGGTCTACTAGGATTGTCGATCACCTTTCCAAAGAAATTGACCTCTTTGCTCATCAAGAAACCAGCAGCCCTATGATCTTTATCAAAGAAATCTGTAATAGCATAGATAGAAGCATGTTTCCTGTGACATGCACCAAATGCATCATTGATATAGATATCCGCGTAATTGGCCAACTCTTTGGCAAAGTCTTCATCATTTGTCGTCTCGCCTGCTTCAAAACGAAGATTTTCCAACAAGAGCACTTCTCCTGGCTCCAAAGCATCAGCCTTAGCTTTGGCATCAGGACCCACAACATCACTAGAGATATAGAGTGCCTTTTTGATCTTGAGTAAAATATTGAGTCGTCTCTCTACAAGCCTGAGGGAATACTTCTCTTCATACCCTTCACCCTTGGGTCTTCCTGCATGGGAAGCCAGAATAACCTTGCAATCCCTGTCGATACAATATCGAATCGTCTGCAGTGCTGCACGAATACGCCTGTCATCAGTAATATTGCCAAATTCATCCTGAGGAACATTAAAATCACAACGGATAAAAACTCTTTTGCCATCGATATCCAAATCTTTAATTGTACGCATAGTCACCCTTTTTTTCTGTAGCTAGTCATTTCATCTGAAAAATTCCCGTGAGCAAAACAATTTCCATTCACCTTCAAGGACTCTTATGATAAAATTCACTATATTTTACTCCAAGTGAGGTTACTTTTTGATTAAAATTGCGATCTTTGGAGGTAGTTTTGATCCCCCACACAAGGGTCATCAAGATATTGCCCAAAGAGCAGTCGAAACATTGGATATAGACAAGCTGATCATCCTGCCTGCCTTTTTGAATCCGTTCAAACAGAGCACCTTGGCTTCAGCAGAACAGAGGGCACTATGGTGTCACAAACTTTTTGATACACAACGCTTTGAGACAATAGCAAATATCGAAGTGAGTGAGTACGAAATCAATAAAGGGCGACCTGTCTATACCAGTGAAAGCCTGCGTCATTTTCAGGAACAGTATGTCGTACGCTACCTTATCGTAGGGTCTGACAATCTCGCATCGATCACCAAATGGCACGAGTTCGACTGGATCAATAGCAACATCACTTGGGTCATCGCAGAACGAGAAATACATCCAATGCAAACAGAGATGCTCCGCAGTTGGATACCACTCAAAGTAGATATACCCATAAGCTCGACAGAGATCAGAGAGAGCGGTCAACTAGACATGATAGACGACCGTATCAAAAAAGAAGTCAACGAACTACTCAACAATAAAAAAGGAAGAATCTTATGACCATAGACGAAAGAATCGAAAAGATCATCACTGTACTCGATGAGAAAAAAGCTGAAGAGATTGAAGTATTTAATCTCGATAACATAGACTACATTGCCAAGCGCGTCGTCATTGCCAATTCACTCGGAGGCAGACACACCATCGCACTATATGACCATCTCAAAAATGAACTTAAACCACAAGGAGAAGAGTTTCTCGGTGTCGATGAAAGCAATGAGTGGGTTGTCGCTGACTTGGGAGATATTTTTATCCATATCATGACACCTGAGTATCGACAAAAATACTCTCTCGAAGATCTACTAACTGACCTCCAAAAACCTAAAGCTTAGGAATAGAACTAAAATAACTACCAAAATTAAGTAGTCAGGAGCAGGGACTTTAGTCCCGTTTTGTCGGACTAAAGTCCCTACTCCAAGTATCTATTTCTCGGTATTCCTTGGGAGTAACAGTTCCTTACAGGATAACAAGGCTACCCCAAGGATATAAATAGCCAAGGAGATAAAATGCTAACCATCAAAGCCACCCTACCCACACGAAATCTACCTATCCGAAGAGTTTTAGCAAAGCTTTTTCAATCTTTTGTATACCATACGCTAGATGACAAAGAACACAGAGGATACAAACACCAAAACGGCAAAGTGTTCAAATCTATGAACTTCAAGATCAACTATATAGATAACGATATACTTATTAAATATGTAGCCATAGACAAAGAGAATGAAAAAACTCTAGCCACAAAAATACTCCTAGAGGGTCTCAAACTAGGTGAAATTCATATAGCCCAAACAGAAGTTTCATTACAAAACAGACAAGAGGAGAATAGAACAAAGATAAAAGTAGGTGGTTT
>QMKU01000352.1 GCA_003646525.1 Campylobacterota bacterium | reverse complement strand
TTCGAGCAAGAAAACTATCGCAGAAAAGCAAAGAGCGATTGTGGGATCTTGTATGACACACCAGAATCTGACAAGCTCATCTACTACAGGCAGAATGACGACGTTTATGAGTCTTATTTTAGCTGTACGCGATAAGGTAGTGCTATCCGTCACAAATGAGATAGCTAGAGCTTTGAAAGTCACAGCCACTATATAGGCAATGAAAGCAACCAACGAAGCCTTCAGTATACTCATTAGCAAGTCTCCCATCTTTGCTTAGACAAACGATGTCGTAAATTGCGAACAAGTTCGTTACACATCAAGTGAACTCCCAGCGCAACAAGCAAACCGAAGATGTCTGGGCGAATAGCAATAAAGACAAGTCCCAACCAATGCACAAAACATGCAAACGCTCCTAAAGTTAATCCAATATGGAACTTGAGTCTTCTGTCAATTGCCAGATCAAGCATATCTATGCAACCAATGAAAAACGTGTAGTGAAGAACAACAGGACGTAAGAGTACAAAGATAGCATACCTTATAGTCTCGTCAAGTACAGCGTATCCAACACTATCAGTGAGACTAGGAGTTGTCCTTTGGCTTAGACTATAATCAGAAATACCTGAGAGCTTTGTCATTCCCAATCTGAGCAGTATGTTAACTAGACAGATACCTGCACCGATAAGAAGAAATCTATCCATTCTTTTAGACTCCTCAATTGTTTTTTGTTTGCAAGTACCCAATCAGACTAAGTCAATCCATTCACAGAAAGACACTATAGCTAGAACAGATACAGCATGAACTCCACTTGTGAGAAGCAATCCTGAAATGCTGATATGCTTAGCTAAGATGACAAAGCAAATCCACTGCACAAGACAAGTACTAAATCCAAGAACTACTTTAGTGATAGCTTTTGCCTCAATACTAAGTCCAAGACTCAATGATACATAAGCCATGAAAAGCGTGTAGTCCCAACCTGTCTGATACTCATTCAATATTGCAACAAGTCTCAAGACTTCGTCCAACAACGGCCATATGATCACAACAATGAAGAATGCAACTCGACTAAAGCTGGAGCTATCGACACTGATAGTTGGACTAGTTAAAGCATCTGTCACTAGTCTCTTGACTAGCAAGTTAGCAACACCTAGCCCTAGTGCGTATAAAGCAAGTGTGACACTATTCACTTGAAAACTCCCTCAAATGTTCTTGCTAAGCACATTCACCGATTGTTAACAACTCTGTTAGCTTTAAGTCAACCTCCCATATGTGCTTATACTCCTGACAATACTGATGAAGATACTCAACATGGTGTATGTTGAACTTTTCAGGGTCCCACCAAGTTTCGAAATAGCTACTACAATACTGTGCTAAGATCCAAGAGGCTAATTCCCAGTCAAACTTCTCTGGATCCCACCAAGTAGTGAAGTGGTCTGAACAGTACATGGCTAGTGCCCATGAGGCACTCTTCCAGTTAAATCGTTCAGCATCCCACCAAGTAGTAAAGTACTCAGCGCAATGTACAGCAAGTTCACCAGATGCTTGTTCCCAGTTGAACTTATCTGGATTCCACCATGTGTAGAAATAACGACTACAAAACCTGGGCAAAACCCATGAGTAGTTTTCCCAACTAAATTTCTTGGCATCCCACCAAACGTAGAACTGTTCTAAGCAATGTCGCACTAGGTCAACTACAGCACTCTCCCAGTCGAACTTATCTGGATCCCACCACGTTTGTAGCTGGTCACAGCAATACTCAACTAACGCCCACGAAAACCTTTGCCAGTTAAATCTCTGGGGATCCCACCATTTAGAGAAGAGCTCTCTGCATGATCTAACAAGACTAATAGAAGCTTGTTCCCAGTCGAACTTATCTGGGTTCCACCAAATGTCAAAGTACTGAGAGCAATACTCCGCCAATGCACTAGAACCCTCTTTCCAGTTGAACTTTTCGGGATTCCACCAGATATGGAAGTACTCTGTACAATGCTCTGCTAATTCTGACGAACCTGCCTGCCAGTTATACCTTTCAGAATCCCACCAGGTACAAAAATGCTCACTACAGTATTCAGCAAGGACATGCGAGAACTTCCAGTTAAACCGATCAGGATCCCACCAAAGGTTGAAGTAGTCATAACAATATCGTGCTAGCTCAGTAGAGTGGTCCCAGTTGAACTTATCGGGATCCCACCAAAGTGGTAGAAACTCTGAAAACTGACTAGCAAGTTGCCATGAATTTTCTCGCCAATCAAAACTGTTAGGATCCCACCAGTAGCGAAAATGTTGTCGACAATTTCCTATTCCACATACTGGGCATTGCATTAGCATGTTCTCCCATTTTGTGATCTTATCTTTCGTCTTTGTCTCTTCAACTTTAGCAGTTGTTTAGCTTCGTTAGTGAGTCTCTTCCAACGAGGATTAACATGCTCAGTACAATACTTAACAAGAGCAACAGATCCCTGCTTCCAGTTAAATTTCCTGGGATTCCACCAGATATCGAAATACTTGCAACAGTGTTCAGCTAATGCTGCTGAGTCTCTTTCCCAATTGTACCTGTTGGGATCCCACCACTTTTCGAAGTAGTCACTGCAATAACATGCTAGTGTCCAAGAAGCGTCCTCCCAGTTGAATTTTTCTGAATTCCACCACTTAGGAAAACATTCGGAACAGAACTTTGCTAGAGACCAAGATCCCCAACGCCAGTTGTATTTGTCTGAATCCCACCATATATCGAAATATTCACAACAATACTTTGGAAGAGCTGGGGAAGTTCTATCCCAAGGGAACTTATTTGGATCCCACCATTTAAGGAAGTGCTTATTGCATGACGCAACGAGATTGATAGCAGCTTCTTCCCAATTGTACTTTTCTGAGTCCCACCATACATCGAAGTATTC
>QMKU01000351.1 GCA_003646525.1 Campylobacterota bacterium | reverse complement strand
ACACTAGGAAAAATAAAGAGAAGTGAGTTTGATCATAGTAGGGTTATAACTTTGCATCAGGATACGCACTATGATGCGATACTCTACTGGAATGATATAGCAGTTGCATATGCTTACTTGGTGCAGGTCGATCAAAAGATCGCACTACAGATCGGAGAGGTGAAGTAAATGTCAAAGAAAGTATTGTTGGGTTTGAGCGGGGGTGTAGATTCGACGGTGGCAGCTATTTTATTGCAAAAAGAGGGTTATGAGGTCGAAGGTGTCTACATGAAACTGCATGAAAAAGAGGGTTATCATGAAGAAAATTTTGCCAAAGCCCAAAGAGTTGCATCTTATCTAGGGATAAAAATACATTTTCTTGATCTGAGTGAAGCTTTTAAAAAAGAGGTTTATGACTATTTCGTGGAACGATACAAAGAGGGTCTAACTCCCAATCCTTGTGTGATGTGTAATCGGACGATCAAATTTGGTAAGATGATCGAGTTTGCCGATAGTATCGGGGCTGAACTTGTCTCTACAGGTCACTATGTGAAGTGTGATGGGCAAGCTATTTTCATGGCAAAAGATAAAAGTAAAGATCAGAGCTATTTTCTCTGTGAAATCAACAAAGAGGTACTTCCACGATTGATATTCCCCATGGGAGATTGGCTCAAAGAAGATGTCAAGACCTTGGCCGCCGATATCGATGTGTTGCAGGATATAGCCACCCAAAAAGAGAGCTCCGAAATCTGTTTTGTCGAGAATGACTACACTGAGATCTTGGAAAAACATATGGATATCGATATGGAGGGTGAAACTCTGGATACTGAAGGGAGCGTAGTAGGTAATCATAAAGGCTATATGCACTATACTATTGGTAAAAGAAGGGGATTTTTTGTCAACGGTGCCCATGATCCTCACTTCGTAGTATCGATCAAAGCAGCATCCAATCAAATCGTCGTGGGGACACGGGACAAACTTGAAGTACATGACTTTGAAGTCAAGCAGATCAACTTATTCGAGGATTTGACTGACTTCGACTGTGATGTAAAAGTACGCTACCGCACCACCGCTGTACCAGCCCATGTATCCCTCAAAGACGAAAAGGCAACCGTCACACTCAAGGAACCCGTCTTCGGATTAGCCAAAGAACAAATCGCTGCTTTTTATAGGGGAGAAAGACTACTCGGAGGCGGAGTGATCTGCTGAGTCTGAGTTTCAGTATCTATTAATATAAATTAGATTATGAATATTCTTCCATTTTGTACTTCCTTATGATGCATAACTATTTAATAGCAACCATTATAACCAAAACATCACAATATAAGCAAATAGCAAAACACAACAAATATCCTGCTATTTCAAGCAATATAACAATATGACACACTATTAAGCCTTTGCAAGAAAAAGAAGTAAAATTATAAAATAACTTATGTGTTGATATTGGTTTAAAATCCAATATTTTAACAAACTGTAGTGCTATATGTTGTTTTAAATAATAGTATAACATTATGATCTCTCCTGACCACTTTTGAGATATCAATGATTTGATGTTTTTTGTCTCTTATGCTATTATATGCATTGTGTATCATTAGAAACTTTGATTGTGCAATCACTATTGTGCAATTAGAATCAAACCATATCGAAAGAGTAGCACAAATGCAAAGAAGAGATTTTATCACAAGTACAGCGGTTGGAGCAACTGCATTGGCATTTACTGGTTGTCGAAGAGCTGAAGAGAAACAGACTATCTACATCAATAAAGGCAAAAAAGTCAGACTTAAACTAGCGACATCTTGGCCGGCACATTTTCCGATCATGGGCACAGGGGTAGATGAGTTTGCCAAGCGTTGTGGGGAACTTAGTGGTGGGACACTAGAGATCAAAGTTTATCCAAAAAATATTCTCGTTCCTGCGCTACAGGTCTTTGATGCAACCTCTGCGGCACAGATCGATGCCTTTCATTCGGGTGTCTACTATTGGAAAGGCAAAAATTCTGCTTTTTCTCTTTTTGGGGGTATGCCTCTAGGTTTGACTAGTGAAGAGATGATCACTTGGTTCAAATTTGGTGGTGGCTATGATCTCTGGCGTGAAATGTATGCCAAGTTCAATCTCTATCCACTCATCGGAGGCACAACTGGACCACAAATGGGAGGCTGGTTCAAAAAAGAGATCAATTCACTTGCAGATCTCCAAGGACTCAAGATGCGCATACCTGGACTAGGAGGAGAAGTGATGAAGCGATTGGGAGTCAACCCCATACTTCTGCCTGCAGGTGATATCTTCACCTCTCTCGAACGAGGTACTATTGATGCTACAGAGTGGGTTGGTCCCTATCTGGATAAAATGATGGGTTTTGACAAAGCAGCCTCCTTTTATTATACAGGATGGCATGAACCAGGCTCTATCCTCGAAGTCACTTTCAACAAAGCACGATGGGAAAAGCTAAGTTCTGAACATCAGGCGATCATCACTGTCGCTACTGAAGAGATGACATCCAACATGCTTCAAGAGTTTCGCTACAAAAATGCACAGGCTCTTCAGGAGATGCCAGCAAATGTACAAGTCAAAGTCTTCCCAAAAGAGGTAATGGATGCAGCTAAAAAAGCTCTTGGAGAAGTTTTGACTGATGAGAGTATCAAGAGTGATGACTTCAAGCGGGTATTGGCAAGTTACGAGGCTTTTGTCAAACTTAATAAGCCTTGGAATGATATCTCAACAAAAAATTTCCTTGAGATACGAGGATAAAGCTTTTTTGGTGTTTATGTCCTTGGAGCAGGGACTTCAGTCCCATCAAACGGGACTGAAGTCCCTGCTCCTAAATGCTTAATTTTTGATCTAGTCTTGAAACTCCCCATTCATAAAGTGTTCAAAAATCTTCGTCACTAGTGTGATGCGTTT
>QMKU01000350.1 GCA_003646525.1 Campylobacterota bacterium | reverse complement strand
CATTGATCTTGACATAATCGTAGCTTAGGTCACAGCCATAAGAGGTATAGGAGGCATCACCTAATCCGATATCACAAATGACCTTGTAGCTCTCTTGCTTCATGATTTTGTATGCCTTTTCTTCGCGTTCACTGTCAAGTTCTCTAAATTCATCGGAGTAGATGAGGAGATTGTCATAGTGGATCGTCAATGTTTTGTCATCACAGGTGATACCACTCGCACCTATTGTTGAAGCGATGCGCCCCCAATTTGGATCCTCTCCAAAGAGTGCTGTTTTGACCAATAGGGAATTACTCAAGGCTTGACTCGCTTTTTGAGCCTCTTTTGTCGTTTTGGCACCTTTGACTTCAAAGGCGACAAGCTTATTGGCTCCCTCTCCATCTTTGAGGATAAGCATTGCCAGTTCAAAAGTGATTTTGCGTAGTGCTTCACGGAATGCCTCTTTGTCGTAAACATTGCTTTTTTGATTACTCATGAGCATAACAGTATCATTGGTGGAAGTATCTCCATCAACCGAAATGCGATTGAAGGAGTTATCCGCAGCTTCTCGAAGCTCTTCTTGCATGGTTTCTGTGGGGATAGCTGCATCGGTAGCAATAAAGCAGAGCATAGTTGCCATAGCAGGATTGATCATACCAGCACCTTTGCAGATCGCAGCGATATGAAAGATGCCTCCATCCTCCAATTCGACTTTGAAGCAGAGTTCCTTTTTGAAGCTGTCAGTGGTCATAATGGCACGAGCTGTTTTGTCACTATTTTTAGATTGATAATCAAAGCAATCAAAAGCAGAAGTGATCTTCTCCTTGTTGAGACGATAACCAATCACGCCCGTAGAGCTCATAATAGGATTGTTTATTGTTATTTTTTTTTGAAGTTCAGTGAAAATATCATCTATATCTTCGATTCCCTTTTCTCCTGTCATCGCATTGGCATTTTTGGCATTAATGAGAATGAAGTCAGTTTGAAATCCTACAGGATACCGCTTGAAGTGCTGAATGGGTGCAGCTTGAAATTTATTGGCAGTAAAAACTGCCGCTATGTCACAAAGAGTATCACTTCGGATGAAAGCAACATCCCCATCGAGAGTATTACTATCTGAACTATTGACTTGACTAGTTCGCATACCGACATTGACGGCATTACAAAAAAAGCCAAGTACATTTTCTAGTCCATTTTTGATCGGAAAAAGTTTAAACATATTTCAACTCCTCTGGTTTCTCTTTTTTTCGTATCATCTTTTTAGCTTTGTATATACCCTCGCTAGTACCTATGAGTAGTAGTTTGCTTCCAGGCAGGATGATGGTTTCACCCTTTGGCATGGGTATAAATTTTCCATCTTGCTGTCGGATTCCAATGACTGTAACATTGGTGATATCCCTAAAACGAGCTGTTTTGATCTTTTTGAGTGTGAGCCAACTGGTTTTAGGGACTCTTGCTTCTTCCATATCCAATGGGGTGTCTTTACGGTATAGGAACTCCTGTAGGAGATTTTCCATATCCGGTCTGACAGCCATTGCATTGATGCGTTGTGCCATCAGTTTGGTGGCTGTTACCACTTTATTGGCACCGAGTTTTAAGAGCTTCTGCTCATCTTCTGGTCCTTTTGCATTAACGATAATGAGGTATTTTCGTTGCCGTCCGATCTCTTGCTCATAGAGTCTGGCAGACACGATGGTGGCAATATTGTCAGCGATATTGTCTGCGAGAGTGATCACGCCCTTGGCACTAGAGAGATGAGACTTGAGTATACCGACTTCTGTGTGGGGCTCTTCAGAAACAGAATAGGGATAGTGATATTTCTTGGCGATCTCTTCGAGGTCTTCCCTCGGATCAACGACTACGAAAGGGACATGATTGGCTCGTAATTGCTTGGTTACTTGTATTGTAAAATCATTGTGATAGCAGACAACAAAATGCTGTTTAAGTCTAGCGATTTCATAAAGCATGCGGCGTTCCTTGGTAATTTTCTGGAATTCTCCTCTCTTGATAACTTCGACGATAATACCTACGGCTATAGAGAAAACAACAAATCCGAAGATAATCAGAGTGATCGTAAAGATACGCCCAACATCGGAAATGGGTTGAATCTCACCAAAGCCAACTGTCGTAAAGGTAATGCCTGTTTGATAGATAGCATCCATGAGAGGAAACTGATCTATAAGCATATACCCCAATGTGCCAATCAGCATAATAAGTACAGTAAGGATGAGGGGGAGTCTAAATGGTGCTAATTGAGCATAGTACTCATCATTTAGTGTAATATGTGGTCTAGGAGCACTTCTCCAACCGAGAAACCCCTTGATTTTTTGAGCGGCAGTCAATTGCCTAACTCCTGAAAGTTTTGAAATTAGCTAGCTACTGCAGCTTGAGCAGCTTTCTTTTTCATTGTTCTGAGTTCAGAAGCAGCGACTTTGATTTTTCTTGTTGTCCCATCTTCATTTGTGATTTTCACAGATCTGAGATTTGGAAGTTGTCTTCTTTTTGTTTTGTTGTTCGCGTGACTTACATTGTTTCCCGTGAGTGGACCTTTGCCACTAACATCACATCTTCTTGCCATTTGTATACCCTTTTCTTTCTTGATAAATTCCACTCTTGACATTTTGGTCATTTGGGAATAATTTTTGCGATTATATCTGAAAGATCCTAAAATATGCTTTAGGAGGCACACAAAAATATACTTGTTATATCTTAGGGTCAGGACACAAACCACAAACAAAGGAATATAGTATGGCACGAAGACCAAGATATAGATGGGGAGGTCAGGGGCAATACTACTAACAATATACTGACTCTACATTTAGTTTTATTGACTATTTCAATGAAACTTTGGCAAAACCTTTTAAGTGGACTTATCGGGCTAAGCCTTTGGCTTTGTGATTTTCTTG
>QMKU01000349.1 GCA_003646525.1 Campylobacterota bacterium | reverse complement strand
CAGCACTAGAGAGTGCCGTAGCACAGATAGCAGATAGGGAATATATATCTACTGTACGCAAGAGAGGATATGAAAATATATTGAGCTTTGGAGTAGTATTTGATGGCAAGAGGGTTTGGGTGAGAAGTTAAGGTCTGGTAATATATTTGCAATGGACTTCTTCGCTCGTTCCCACCGTCTCGGTGGGAATATATACGAGAGACACTATTAAAAAAATCTCACTATCGTAACCTGCTATATCTATTCTTGGTCTTGTTGGCATATTATTACTTCTTTTTTTTATTTGATTTATGTGATTATATCATAAAGTGGAGATTCAACGACAGGGGTGTAGTTCCCAGCACTGGCACTTGTAGTCTCTTTAGTGAAAGTCACTTTAATGTGGTTAAATTATAGGGATTGTAAGAAAAAGACCAAAAGAACACAGACTAAGACAAAATAGTCTCACAAGGCTTAGAGAGCGACAACTCTCCAAGCTTCTGTGTACCCTTTCCATAATTGTACACAAACAAACTTTAATCAATATAAAATCTTTAAAACCAAGCGAAGAAACCAAACTTTTACTCCCTACACCATCTATTTCCCCCTCAAATACCCCATCGCTGTAGCTATCAAATCATCATCGTCTTTACTTGGGGATCTGAGCACTAGTCTATCTTTGCCCTCCTCTGCAAACTCTATAAATACATTTTGTTCATAACTCGAAACTTTAGAAATCATCTGCTCTTTTGCCAAGACCTTCATCACGATCACATCGATAAACTGTCTTGTGATCGTATCGAGCTTGCCAAATCTATCAGAGATTTCACTTTCGATCTCATAGACTTCTCCTACCGTTTCACAGAGAGAGAGGCGGCGATAAAGTTCGAGTCTTAGGCGATCTTCTGAGATAAGCTCCTCACTGAGGTAGGCATCTACAGAGAGCTTCATATCGACATGTTGCTCCTCTTCACTCTTTTGACCACTCAACTCTCGGATCGCATCTTCGAGCATTCGCAGATAGAGTGAGTAGCCGATATGTTTGATATGCCCACTCTGAGCTTCGCCGATGATGTTACCGCCTCCGCGAATCTCAAGGTCATGAAATGCTAGTACAGCACCACTACCCAATTGAGAATGTGATTCGAGTGCCAACAGACGGCGTTTGGCATTGTCCGTGAGTTGGTTTTTGTCCTCGACAACGAAATAACCATAACCCTCTCGTCCACCCCGTCCAACACGCCCACGCAACTGATGCAGATCGGCAATTCCGAAATTGTCTGCACCATCGACGATCATCGTATTGGCATGTGGCATATGGATACCAGACTCGACGATAGAGGTCGAAAGTAGCACATCATATTCACCTGCTTCAAAGAGCATCATTTCATTTTCGGTTTGAACAGCGGAGATCTGAGAGTGGAGGACTGCCATACGGAGATTGGGGAGTATCTTCAGTAGCTCTTTTCGCTTTCCCTCTATTCCTGCGATGGAGTTGTAGACATAAAAGGTCTGTCCTCCTCTTCGCATCTCTCTGAGGATCGCCTCCTTGATCACTTTTTCATCATAGCTTTTGACAAAGGTACGCACCCCCTGACGCTCCATCGGAGGAGTCAAGATCTCTGAGAAAGTTTTGATCTGAGAGAGTGCTAGATTGAGACTTCGCGGTATCGGTGTCGCAGACATACTAAGCAGATGTATATTGACCGCAATCTCCTTGAGTGCCTCTTTTTGTTTCACACCAAACTTATGCTCTTCATCGATGATCACAAACGCCAATTTGGCAAATTTGACCTTGAGTAAGGCATGTGTCCCCACCACCATATCGATCGTCCCCTCTTCAAGTCCACGAAGCACCTCTCTCTTGCTTTTAGGAGTAGAGAAACGGTCAAGTTTTGCAACTTTGATATCATACTTTCCCAAACGCTCCTTGAGACTCTTGAAGTGTTGGGCACTGAGTAGTGTCGTTGGGGCAACCATCATCGCTTGATAACCACTTTTGACCGCTGCGAAGATACCATTCATCGCTACTTCTGTTTTGCCGAATCCCACATCCGCACTCAAGAGACGATCCATCATCCTGCCACTACTCATCTCTTCGAGCATCTCAGTGATGGCGCGCTCCTGATCTTCTGTATGCACAAATCCAGCATCTGCCATAAAAAGCGTATGCTCTTCACTATTCGTCTTTAGTACGATACCTTTTTGGAGGTGGCGCTGTGCCGATAGATTGATAATCTGCGAAGCGATAGCAAAAAGTTTCTCTCTGACTTTACCTTTGAGTCTTTTGAAACTCGCTTTACCCAAACGATCCAATGCAGGCAATGCGCCACCCTCAGCAGCATAACGATCGATGACTTCCAGACTTTCGACAGGCACGAGTAGACTATCTTCATTTTGATAATTGATGACGACAAACTCTCTCGTCGCACCCAAAATTTCTCGCTTTTCTATCGCGCGAAACAGACCTACACCATGGTTTTCGTGTACGACATAGTCTCCGGGTTTGAGTTCATCAAGAATAATCGATGCTTTTTTGACCCGCTTTTTTTTGATTGGTTTGTTGAGTG
Organism: Campylobacterota bacterium; assembly: GCA_003646525.1. Taxonomy (GTDB): domain Bacteria; phylum Campylobacterota; class Campylobacteria; order Campylobacterales; family Sulfurovaceae; genus SZUA-451. Next base: position 354 of record QMKU01000349.1, on the reverse strand, counting down.
AGATGATGAGATGATCTGCACTCATAATATTTACAACACCCTCTTGGTAGACAAACTCTAGCCCATCAAAACTACTCAGCTCACTGCCACGAACTATACTCTCATTTCTAGCAACGATAGTGATCTTCTTCTCTTTGTGCGCTTCGAGTAGTGCATTAGGTTTAACCACTTCAAGATCACGGTAGCGTTTGGCAGTGGAGATCATCACCAAAGGAATATCTTTCTGATCAATATATGGTACTTGCAGACTATAAATCTCTTCGATCTCTCGACTCAAGTCTGATGCCATGATCGTATCAAAGAGGGGGAAATAAGCTTCAGAAAGCTCTTCAAGATGCCAAAGTCCTAGAGAGT
>QMKU01000348.1 GCA_003646525.1 Campylobacterota bacterium | reverse complement strand
GGCAAAAATAAGTCAAAATGGTATGAAAAGCCATTTTTTGACAACTCCTCACACCCTGCAAGCAATCGTGTTCGTGCGAGTAGCTCGGATGGCATCTATATCCCATGACTGGTTCGATGCAAATACCTAGGCTCACTGATGTAAATCTGGAGCCATTTTGGGATGAAGAGACCAACCACAAGTTAGCTATGAAGCACTCGTTGCTCTTCTCTCTCATCGAGAGTAAGAAGTCTGCGATTGTGGAGGAAGAGACGCTTGCTGAGTCACTAAACTATTTTGCAAAGCTGACTCTGGAGTACCCTCTCTATATGGTTGACCATGAAAGTTTTAAGCGTTTAGAGAATAAATTCTTAGAGATTCAAACTGGAAGTGATTTTGAAGAGATATCTACTGCATCAGATGAGTTGATCGAAGTAGAATCAGATCTTTTGGAGTTTATCCAAAATTCTCAGGATCTTCTCTCTAGTGAAGCCTCGGCACCTATTATAAAGCTGGTCAACTCTCTCTTCTTTCAAGCTATCAAAAGGGGTGCGAGTGATATTCATATCGAATCAGGTGAGCGCAAAGGTGAAGTACGGTTGCGTATTGACGGTGCACTCAAAAAGCATCTTGATTTGGATAAAGGTATCATTGCCCTTGTGATCAATAGGGTCAAAGTTATTTCCAATTTGGATATCTCTGAAAAGCGTGTTCCTCAGGATGGGCGCACACAGATAAGTATCGCAGGAAAAACCCTAGATGTGAGGGTTTCTGTACTTCCGACTTATTATGGCGAGCGAGTGGTGATGCGGATATTGATGCAGAGTGAAAGTATCCCGACACTGAGAGATCTTGGCTTTAAGGAAGAGTTGACAGAACAATTTTATAAACTGCTCAATCACTCCCATGGTATGATATTGGTCACAGGACCGACTGGGTCTGGTAAGTCAACAACACTACACTCTTTTTTGCAACACATTGCCACACCAGACAAAAATATTATTACCGTAGAAGATCCAGTTGAGTACAATGCAGAAAATATCAATCAAATTCAAGTCAACAACAAAGTAGGATTGACATTTGCTTCAGGACTTCGTTCTATTCTTCGCCAAGATCCTGATGTGATTATGGTCGGAGAGATCAGAGATAGAGAGACGGCTGAGATCGCACTTCAGTCTGCTTTAACAGGACACTTACTTCTCTCAACACTTCACACCAATGATGCGACTTCCTCTTTGACGCGATTGATGGATATGGGTATTGCTGATTATCTGCTCTCTTCGACACTCTTGGGTGTTTTGGCACAGCGTTTGGTACGCAAGCTTTGCGTCGAATGCAAAACACCTACTGTGCTTTCATCATTTATCATGGAAGAGGCAAGTCTCTCTATTGAGGGGAGATATCATACTGCCCAAGGATGTAAGATTTGTGATTTTACTGGATATAAGGGACGGCAAGCAGTTGGAGAACTGTTTGAAATAGGTGATGAGGTCAAAGTGATGCTAAAAAATGGTCTCAATGATCATGAGATCAGAGACTCCATGAAACGCATGGGTATGCAGACGATTTCGGATAAACTCAAAGATATGATGGCAGATGGTATGACAAGCTACGAAGAAGCTCTGCGTGTTGGATTGATGGATCGCTAGAACATGGCACTGCGACGAAGAGCCTTTACCCTTATCGAAGTACTCATCTCGATAGCACTACTCTCATTGGTGCTTTTGGCACTCTATAAAAGTATAGATATGTTGCGTGACTCTAATAGACAACTTTTTCAGTATCTTGAAAAAGCTAGTAGAGAAAAGGTAGGGACAGAGATACTCTTCCTAGATATCGCTGGATCAGATGGCAATATAAGCATTGTAGGTAATGAATTTTCAAGACTTTGCTTAGAGAATACCATCAATTCTCTTTATGGACTATCGACCGCAAAGGTCTGCTGGGTTATTGGAAAAAAAGAGAAGAGACTCTTTAGAAGTGAAGGCAATGGCTATATTTTGCCTCTCAGAAGTGATGATCGTGTCGCTGTTGATACTGTATTGGAAGACATAGATCTCTTTCGTGTCTACAGAAAAAAGAGTGAAGTACTTGTGATGTTGAGGCAAAAAGGAAAGAAATCTATCAGTTTTTTAGTACAGGGAGTTCCTGAAAATATCAAAAAGAAGCCCAAAAAGACCAAGAGATCAAAGAAGCCCAAGAGGTCGAAAAAGTCGAAAAGACCTCAGAATAGTCCCCATACACCACCGAGAGGCGATTCTGCCCCTAGTGCTCCTCCCAAGGAATAGAATTTCTCTCGTTTTACTGACTCCTACGGTCTCTGCGGTAGCCCTTCATAGCTGGAGCTGTTGAGCTAGTAGACTAATAAGGAATCGGTCTATTGATGTATCATATATCATACTTGGCTCCTTCGTTGGCTATGACTAGCAGTGCATCGAATAGAGTGCCATAAAAAGTGGATAGTTTCTCACCCCTACTCAAGAACATATCATCATCTTTTACATCCTGCAAGATCCGCTCTGCATCTAGCTGTTGTCCTATGAAAGATAATCTATCTCTCTTTTTTGGCTTATTGCGCTTATCGCTACAAAAGAGTATTTGCCTTCGTCTGGTAGTGAAGTGTAGCTATCAGACTCACCCCAAAAGTCTACATCTTTTTTATCCTCCTTTACTATGATACAGGAGCGTCCTAGTTTTATGTTATATCTATTTATCTTTAATTCCTATTTACCACCTTGTATTTTTACAAAGTGTAGTTAAATTTTGAGAATCTCCTACATATAAACCAGTACTCAAACCTGCATCAAAACAGATCTTAAAAATCAGCCGATATTTTTCCAAATTGTCCGAATGGGGGGGTGGCGTATGCACCTATGTTTGTGAATTAAGGGATAAATATATATGAAAGTTTGGTTTCTTCACCTAG
>QMKU01000347.1 GCA_003646525.1 Campylobacterota bacterium | reverse complement strand
GCTATCTCTCTATCTCAAAAAGTGTAATGTATGATCTGAAGGCTTATCTAAAAAACCAAAATGCTCCCATAGATCACTATCAATTTGACTCTTTTCAGCTTGGTTCCAACTTCAAACAGGAGCACAGCAAGAGAGAGACTATCCGAGATGACCTCATCGATCTTTATGAAAACAAAAAATCCATTTATCTCACCGTCTCCACTATAGAGCCTCGAAAAAATCATCGCTATATCTTTGAAGTATTCAAAAGCTTGTGGGAGCAGGAGGTTGATGATAGCTGGGTTATTGTGGGAAAAATTGGATGGAAAACAGAAACAATGATTGAAGAGATGCAAGCACACAGTGTCTATCAGGATAGACTTCAACTCTTTGATGATCTTAATGACGAAGAGCTTGAGTATTGCTACTTGAACTCCAAAGCATTGTTATTTGCATCTATCATAGAGGGTTATGGTCTACCTATCGTAGAGAGTTTGGCAAACAAGCTTCCTGTACTTGCGAGCGACACACCTGTTCACAGAGAAGTAGGAGGAGAGCTTGTAAGCTATTTCGACCTCTCTGATACCAATGCACTACTTTTATTGATCAGCGATATTGAAGCAGCAAAAAGAAAATTGATCCAACTCAATGAAAAAGAGATCAAGATAGCAGATTGGGACGAAAGTGCTCAAGAGCTTTTAGAAAAAACCCTTATAATGTCTAGCAATAACGAACAAAAAACACACATACAAATAGAAAGGCAATAAATGAGCGATAAAAAAAGAGATAGAGTTCTAATCACAGGAATCAATGGTTTTACTGGTGTACATCTGGAAGAGTATCTGATATCAAAAGGTTTTGATGTTTATGGTACTGTTATCAATACTCCTCTCAAGAGTACACACCATCAGTGTGATATCACACAAGCAGATCAGATAGAGAGAGTCATCTCGGAACTAAAACCTGATTATCTCATTCATATTGCTGGAATCTCTTTTCCTGGCGAAAATAATGCTTCACTCATCTATGATGTCAATGTCATCGGAACTGAAAATATCCTCAGAGCACTTGTCAAACACTCTATTCATCCAAAGAAAGTCATCCTAGCTAGTAGTGCGACCATCTATGGCAATCAAGGTGATGAGGTACTTGATGAAAGCATGTGCCCCAAGCCTGTTAACCATTATGGCTGTAGTAAACTTGCGATGGAGTATATGTCTGCCAATTACTTTGACACGCTCGACATCATCATCACGCGACCTTTTAACTATACTGGCATAGGACAGGAGAAGCATTTCCTCATCCCAAAAATTGTCAGTCACTACAGAGAGGGCAAAAAAGAGATTGAACTAGGAAATCTCCATGTTGCCAGAGAGTTTAATGGTATTGACTACATCGTAGATACCTATCACAAGCTCATGATCTGCGAAGCCAAATCCATCACTATCAACCTCTCATCCCATAATCCCATCAAGCTACTTGATGTCATTGATATGATGAATGAGATTGCTGGCTATCCTATCAAAGTCAGTGTAAATCCTCTTTTTGTTCGAGAAAATGAGATCCCATCACTTTCAGGTTCAACCGATCTACTCAAAACGATCATTGAGCCAGACAACAGAGAGACACTCCACAAAACACTTCAAACAATGTATGATGCACCCTTATGAAAATAGGATTTGGAACGACATTTCTTGAAAAAGGATTAGCCAAGGAACATATGGATGGTATCGGTGTCTATAGCAAAAACCTCTGGGAGAAGTTTGAAGGAGTCGAAAAACAGGCTATTAGCTTTGGGAATCAAGAGCCTAATCCTCAGACCGTAAAACTGCTAGGTGATATCAAGTACCTGCCTCTTGGCTACCCTATCCAATCTGCTCTCTCTCTGCTGAGTAGTAGCTCTTTTCTCGGATCAAACAAACTGGAAAAAGAGATGGATCTCTTTTTCGCTCCAGATCATCATATCCCTAAATTCGACCATATACCTGTTATCGCAACGATTATGGATGCCTACCCTCTCATCTATCCTAAATTGGTAAGCCAAAGACTTCGTAAATTTAAAAATATTGCTTTCAAACGCACATCAAAATGGGCCGATCATATTATCACGATCTCTGAGCATAGCAAGCAAGATATTATCCACTATTTTGACATCCCTGCAAAGGATATTAGCGTCATACCTCTTGGGGTCAACAGGGCTTTTTTTCAGAAAATACCTGACGACAAGAGAGAGGCAGTGCGTCAAAAATTTGGACTAAAAGAAGATTATTTTATCTTTGTCGGAACCATTCAACCAAGAAAAAACCTCTCAAGACTGATCGAAGCCTACCTATCTCTGCCATCAACACTCCGTCAGAAACATCCATTGGTTATCATCGGTCACTATGGCTGGGGAGAAGATGATCTCAAACATAAGCTCGACACTTTGGGCAAATCAGATACAATTCACCATCTCACACATGTTAGCGATCAGGAACTATATGCGCTTCTGCAGTCTGCATTCGCGATGGTTTATCCCTCACTTTATGAAGGGTTTGGATTACCCATCTTGGAAGGTTTCGCCTCTCAGATTCCTGTCGTTACCTCATCCACCACTTCGATACCAGAAGTTGCTGGTGATGCAGCTTGTTATGTTGATCCACTCGATAGTAGCGATATTGCTGCCAAAATGGAACAACTTGTCAATGACAAAAGGATGCGAGAAGAGATGATAAAAAAAGGATTAAAAAAAGTTGAAACATTCAGCTGGGAACAGTGTGCAGAGGAGCATCTGAAGCTATTTGCAAAAATAATAAATTCAAGATGACAAATAGGTTATTAATAGACCTCTTAGTGTAGATGCACTATAATTTACTATTCTAAGTTAGACTATATCTTTTGAGTGGAGTGGGATAGAAATGAAAATTTTACAATTTGGAAAATTTTATTATC
>QMKU01000346.1 GCA_003646525.1 Campylobacterota bacterium | reverse complement strand
TGCTCGTCACACAGCTCCAGCTGTTGAGCTAGCAAATTCCCATCATCTTGGTGCGTTGGAAACGCACCCTACAGGCATTTTGCAGATTTGTTGTGTTTTTATTGGTTGGGATATACCTCTGTAGATATACATTTAATATACGGTCTTTTTCTTTGTGATGCTCCTGTAGGGTGCTGTTTCCAACGCACCATTATTACGCAGAATTAATGACTACAAACCCATCAGCCAACTAAAAAAATTTTCAATAGGATCAGGAAAAAATTTATTGGATTGATAACTGCTCATTGAGAAGGAAGCGATTTTTTGATCATGCTGGATCTTTGCCTCTCCTCCTACTTTTTTCCACTCAAAGAGCTGATGCAACTCTCCTCCGTCAAGCCAAATACCATGCTGGCTACACCTGTCGACGATGACACCGCTAACTGCTTTGTAGTTGACTCTTTGCATCATTTTATTACAGTAGGGACATCGACGATAAAATCGTTCTTTTTGCTTCTCTTGGCGTGGATTGTCAAGAACAAATCGTATCATTTTGGGATTTATAGTGGTGACATTTTTCCCTATATTATAGATGGTTTTTTGCAGAAGATGAGATTGGATGAAGAGACCATCACATACATCACAATGATGGACAATCATCTTTTCTTTGAATCCAATATCCATTCTTCCTAGTTGTGTATCACAAACAGGACAGTTGATTTTCTCTCTGGTGTCCAGTTTTTCTATAGAGAAAGTGCGAAGATTAACTGCATTGCGTTGACCACAATAAGCACAAACCAAACCATTCAGAGGCAGAGGAGCTGCACAAAAAGTACACTTCATGAGTTATTTGACTAGACTTTGTATTATTATCATCATCTCTCCTTAATATGGTAATATCAACTTAAATTCTTTTGTTCTTTGTATTATTCTCTGCACAGTAGCTTAATTAAGCTCCAATACTTTAGCAATCATATGTTGAGAATACCCTTGTTTATATACCTTGAGCATAAGTATATTTCTCTCCTTTGTATCTTTGGCTATTGAGAATTGTTTTTTTAGTCTTTTCTAGTGTCCCTCTGCTCCCAAAAACAAACATCTCTTCTTTAATCTTTTTCGCTATAATGTTGCCAAATAATACTCCCACACTTCAAGAGGTACTTACTACTATGAAAAAAGCAATTATTACTGGTATCACCGGACAAGATGCTGCCTATTTGGCAGAGCTACTTTTGGAAAAAGGCTATCAAGTTTATGGAACTTACCGTCGTACAGCTTCCGTCAATTTCTGGCGTATCGAAGAGTTGGGCATCGAAAAGCATCCCAACTTGCATCTGATAGAGTATGATTTGACTGATCAGTCCAACACTATTCGTATGGTGATGGATATCAGACCTGACGAAATCTACAATCTTGCGGCACAAAGCTTTGTCGGTGTCTCTTTTGATCAGCCATTGGCTACGGCACATATCACTGGGCTAGGAGTCGTGCACCTGCTCGAAGCAATTCGCATTGTCGATACAAAGATTCGATTTTATCAGGCGAGTACTTCAGAGATGTTTGGAGAAGTGCAGCAGATACCTCAAACAGAAGAGACACCTTTTTATCCACGAAGCCCTTATGGAGTTGCCAAACTCTATGCACACTGGATGGTGATTAATTACCGTGAATCTTATGGGATCTTCGGCTCTAACGGTATTCTTTTTAATCACGAATCACCATTGCGTGGTCGGGAGTTTGTTACGCGCAAGATAACAGATAGTGTCGCTAAGATTAAATTAGGAAAACTTGATATCCTTGAGCTTGGAAATATGGATGCCAAACGGGACTGGGGTTATGCCAAAGATTATATCGAGGGAATGTACCTGATGTTGCAAGCTGACAAATCAGATACTTATGTGTTGGCAACCAACCGCACAGAAACCGTACGGGATTTTGTCACAATGGCATTTAAAGCAGCGGATATTGAATTGGAATTCAAGGGCAGTGATGTAAATGAGACAGCGATTGATAAAGCTACAGGCAAAACCGTACTTAGAATAAATCCAAAATTCTACCGACCAGCAGAAGTTGATCTACTGATCGGAGATCCCGAAAAGGCAACAAGAGAGTTGGGATGGAAGCCCAAAACTACACTCGAAGAACTCTGTGCAATGATGGTTCAGGCAGATTTGAGACGCAATGAAATAGGATTTTCGTTTTAAGATAGTTTCTCTTGAAGCAGATCAAAAACAGTCTCAGAGCCGTTGACAAAATCTTCGCGTCAGTAGGGAGTTGGGTCACTTCCAAAACTACGGACTACACTACCGAAAAACGACCTGACAACAGCAGACAAAAGCTTCTTGTGGACTGCACTTACCTCTATAGCACCAATATCAATACTGGCATACAGAGAGTAGTGCGAAATATTATCCGCAATCTAGAACCCTATACGGCTAAAAAAAATATAGAGCTATGCCCTGTGGCACTCATAAATGGCACACTCATCAAACTAGATACTGCCCAGATCATACTCTTTCAAAAGCAAACGACTTGGCATGCTCTAGCCACTAGAATCAAACGCAAAATCCAACTCTATTTTAGATCATTTATGCCTACAGAGAAACTCTATCAAGGAGACATTGTCCTGATGCTCGACTCAAGCTGGTACCTGCCTGTCTGGTCAAGTCTTCACTATGCCAAAACAAGAGGAGCCAAGATCATCGCAGTAACCTATGATCTCATACCCATATCGCATCCTCAATTTTGTGATGACAGACTTCAGGAAGTATTTGATCGATGGTATCGCGACTCACTTCCTTATTTTGATGGCTATCTCTCTATCTCAAAAAGTGTAATGTATGATTTGAAGGCTTATCTGAAAAACCAAAATGTTCCCATATATCGATATCAATTTGACTCTTTTCAGCTTGGTTCCAACTTCAAACAGGAGCA
>QMKU01000345.1 GCA_003646525.1 Campylobacterota bacterium | reverse complement strand
GATAACGCGACTTGGTACCGGAACAGGAACTCCTTTTGTAGATATAACCAACGCAAATGCTACTGTAAATAATGATGTTACAACATATACCATCGGCGGAACAAATAACGCACAGGTAGTTGGCGGAATGAGCTGGTCGAACGATCAGGGCGGCAGTGGAGTATTATCATCAGCAACTCCGTGGGAAATCAGTGGAATATCACTTACAGTCGGTGCGAATGTTATAACGGTAACCGGCACGAATATTTATGGAATTTCGACAAATGACACAGTAACGATAACGCGACTTGCAGCAGGTATGCCTTACATCATAATAACGAATGCGCCATCAACCTGGGATGTTACTTCTACACCTTATGTTCTTGCTGGAACCAATAATGCAAATGTAGTTGGAATCATTGGTTGCTCTAACGCGCAAACCGGCGTGAAAATCGATGCGGTAAGATATTCCGGTGGCCTATCTTGGACAGGAACTTTGGAACTTGTATCCGGTGATAACTATCTCTGGGTTTACGGAACTAATATTGCCGGCGATGCAGTTGATGATTATATTGTTGTAAACTATTCCGATTATATTGACAATCTGCTCATCATCTTGTCGAATGATTATCAGAGAACTATTCTTACCTGGTCGAATGACATACAAAACGTAACCATTCTTGCGCAGACTAACCAGTATTACAACACGGCAGGTCCATGGTTCGTGCTGGCAACAGGACAGAATAGTGGATATGTCCATGAAACCGCCTCCAACTACTGGGCATGCTACTACAAACTAATAGACGCCACTGGTGCCTCCACAAGCAGATACGATGTTGGAAAAATGACTTTTGATATCCAACAATCGGATGGCATAACAAAGAAAGAAAACTGGATATCATGTCCGTTTGAGCTAATGAATGATGATTGTGAAATTGTTCAACAAAAATCGTTTGATCTAATGATGGTTAAAATGTGTCTTAATGTACAAGGAGGCCCGGGATTCAACCGCGACTTCGTGCAAAGCCAAAAGACCATTGGTAACAACACTATTCAGGCAAGTTATGGGAACGGAACATGGTTCCCGACTGATCCGGACGCTACAAACTGGTTCGCTAATAAAATGTATATGATAGTTATTAACGAGCTTCATCCCTGCAAAGCAAAACCTCTTACAATGGTAGGACGTGTACCCACAAATGAAATTGAGTTTGTGGGAACTATCCAGCAATCTGATGGTGTTACAAAGAAAGAAAACTGGGTCGCTTACCCATATCCGGCATTGAGTACATTTGGTCAGGGTAGAATCGCCGATGTTCTTACAGCTCAAGGAGGACCTGGCTTTAATCGTGACCTTGTTCAAAGTCAGGAATCCATCGGCGGAAATGCTATTCAGGCAAGTTATGGAAGTGGAATATGGTACCCAACTGATCCGGCCGCCACCAATTTCTTTGGCGGTAAAGGATACATGATATCTATTAACGAACTTCATACCGGGGCAGCAACGAATTGGTATTCTCCGAAACCATACTAACTTTTTTCGCATCCCGTTCCATAAACAGTACAGGATGCTAAAAATAATACATTATACACATAAAATAAACTCGAAACTTAATAAACGTGTAAAATTATGACAACTAAATTCATTATTAATTTTGTGATAATGTCTGCTTTAATTATTATATTCCCATATATTGCGCATGCAGCGACTGAAACGTTTGTTGTTACGGATGATTCTGGTTATGTTCCTCACACTAATCATTTCAAACTGCGGGACGGAACCGATGCAACTATAGGATTGAAAGTGCAGCGCATTGTTTCAGGGTCAAGTGCAAACAACAAATATGCCGCGCCAACCACTAACATAGTTCTTGACGCAGGCAATACTAACATAAATATTAATATATATGGTAATGCTTTGCCTGCGGATTGTCAGGATTATGAAGCCTGTAGGGCATGGATGGGTGATGATGATGCCGCTACCGGTGCAGGCGATGCGGGTAATGCAGGTATGGTTTCCGGGCTGATAGGCAGTTCTGACACATCGCGTCACGGCTGGCTCCGCGCGTTTTCCGGCACAAGGTTGACGAATTCGGCATATTATGGCGATGCAAAAAAAACGGATACTGCATTGGCAAACGCCGGTGAATATAACTACGAATGGAATCCAAGCAATCCTGCTATTACAAACGTTAATCCTGCATATATAATTCCTTTCGATTTCACGCCTACAAACTCCGCTACTCCGGGTACAGTTACTGGTTCTGTTTACTCAACAACTGCCGGAGGAAACAATCAACTCGAAAGCAAATGGGTTTTAATTGAGTGGAGATACGAAAATTCTGCAACTTGGACAACCGGCACTTCTACCCTTGGCGTCAATGGTAGTTTTGAATTTACAGCAGGTGTTTCCGGATTAACTAATATTTTTGTTCGAGCACGGGTATTGGACTCAAGCACACTGAGAATCGGGTTTCCGATCAGTAGTGAAGTCCTTGTTACCGTTGTTCCTGAGCCTGGTATACTAATACTATTGTCTATGCTTTTTATTTTGTTTGTAGTCAGAAAAAATAGATTTTCTGTTATTATTTAATTTATTAATAAATATAAAAAGGGAAAAAATGAACGCAAAACTTTTCTTCAAATCGATACGAATCTCTGTTTTACTTATAATGTTTTCTGCTATAACTCAGGCTGCAACCGAAACTTTTGTTGTTACGGATGATCCTGGTTATGCTCCTTACACTAATCATTTCAAACTGCGGAACGGAACCGATGCAACTATAGGACTGAAAGTGCAGCGCATTGTTTCAGGGTCAAGCGCGAACAATAAATATGCCGCGCCAACCACTAACATAGTTCTTGACGCAGGCAATACTAACATAAATATTAATATATATGGTAATGCTTTGCCTGCGGATTGTCAGGATTATGAAGCCTG
>QMKU01000344.1 GCA_003646525.1 Campylobacterota bacterium | reverse complement strand
TACGGGCTGGGCGCGTGTTGGATATGCAAAAGTCAAAGCAGATGGAGAGGATAGGTATACAGACTTCAATATCTATTACGGTGAGTGTGAAATGCTAGCTTTCTCCACTTCTTTGAGTTGTAGCGAGGGAAGTGGCAGTTCTGGTGGTGGCGGTTCTGGATATTGTGGAGATACATTTGTTACGATACCAGCGAACCCAAACTATGCAAGCGGTTTTATTTTTTATATGATTGGTGGGGATCAAAATATGACATTCTATACAGAAACAGAAAGGATTCCATATACACCAAAAAAGACCACTTCACCTATGCCACAGATTGAAAAAGGAGTATTGAGCGACAATGGGGACGGTACTTTTTCCGCGACACTTAGATATCCTCCTGTCTCTATATCAAGGATCACCTCCAATGGGGAGACAGTCGGGGGTTCAGTGGCAGGAAATATAGTTACCTTCACTCAGCATTATCATGGGGTTTTGATCGCGTATAGGGTAAATGGAACTACTGTAGAGGTTCAATTTCCCAATCGTTTTAATGATTCTGTGAATATGATGATATCAGACAAAAACGGTGAATGCGAGTATCAGCTAGAGGGCTTCAATGCAGAGAAAGTGGAAACAAATAGCTGTGAGTTGGGGATTGATATTCAAGTCAATATTATTGAGACCTTAAGCGATGTGACCATAATGCAGGCAGAGGGGAAAAATATATATATCGTTCCGCCTGAGGGTAATGTTTTCGTTTCAATTGTGAGTTCTCTAGGGAGTATTCAAATATTTGAGACAGTTGCAGGCACCTATGAGATGGATTGCAATGAAGTAAAAAAACACGCTAAAATATTTCTAAAAGTGGAGGTGTAGAATGGGATGTGTAGCAGATAATAATGGTGAGACAAAGGTTTGGCAGTTCGTAGCTATGAATGGGAACACAGGGGAGATGGTTATCACCGATCAACTTTTAGATACAGAAGAGAGGGCAGAAGAGAGGGCAGAAGCTGAATTATTAGAAAATGGATACATTTCTAATGGCTTTACCTTTCCTACCTATAGAACAGATTTGAAAATGTTGGATATTATAAACATTGGAGGACTGCCATACAAAATTATTGCTATATCAGCAAATGTCGATCCTCAAAAATTGGTTGTATCAATCACAGTTAAAAGGTATGACTAGATGAAAGCTATTAAGAAAGTGTTAAGAGATGCTGTAGTTTTTGAAGAGAAAACGAATACAGGAGTTAAGAGTTTTGTCAAAAAAGTTGGTGATGCTCCTGAGCTAAAAACTATCAAAATATTAAAGAGATCGCTATGAATAATTGTTATGAGATCTCAAAAAATGAGAGTGCAGGTACTTGCTACTCCTTGATTGTCAACCAAGGTGGGGCTTGTTATAGCGTGACAAGTACGGATGATGAAGACGGGGGTGGGGGTGAGGGGCCACTTCCTGAAAAATTAGCTATCAAAAATATCTATGAAGTGAAAGATATTATCTTGAATGGATTGAGGCATATTGCTTTTTTAGGACTGTATGAATATGACAAAGAGGGGGAGAAGTCTGAGAATGGCGAACCTGTAGTTGCTAGAGCTGTTTATACCCCAAGATATGATGAATTTGGAGGGATCCAAGGCTCTATAATTATCGTAACCTATGAATATTTGAGTGACTTTGATCCACCTATTCCATACGAGAATATCTCTCTTGAATCGTTTGACATTGGAGATGGCACCTCAAATATTGCAATCAGAACAGAAACAGAGATGATCTATTTGGAGTCTTTTTCTTTTAGTGAACTATCCAGACAAGAGGGATATGCGCTAAAATATCCCTTTGCGCATACCGATGATACATACTGGACAGAATTGACACACGACACGGGGGATACGAGCACTCCACCAAGACCAGCAATATCAGAGCACCTAGAATATCAATCCAACTACTATTCTCACGCTCCTGTGACGATGACTTGGGATGAATATGAAGAGTATATAGCTTTGATCACTTCAAAAAAATATGCAATTGAAGTCAATGATTTTTCTCGGAGAGTAGAAGTAGGGGATGCGCCGGGCACAGGCAGCAACAAATACACAAGACGCAGCACTTGGATAAATTCTTACGCGGGGGAGCTACCTTCTGGTCTCAATATTGGGCAGAAAACTGTATCAAGAGATATTGTGAGCAATGATGATGTATATTTGGACGGGATGAATCATTATGTATCAAATCCTAGAGTCTCGCTACCTGCTCCCTATACCGAATCAGTGAACCCATACCGAAGCTACGAATATAATTGGAGCATGGGAGTTGGTGCGAGATACAGTGCAGGAAATATGCCTACAGAAATCGATCTATCTAAGATTTTCCTAGCTGTACGCCCTGACTTTGTCATAGGAGAAGGCTATATAAGTTTAGGAGGTGTTTCATCTTCTGCAAACACTGAAGTCCTCTACTGGGAAACTCAGTCTGGTAAATTTTGGGATCCTAGCCAAGGTGGATACTTTCCCCCAGATAACCAAGAGTATTGGAAAAATTATAATAGATCTTTTTTCTATGCTGAGGGGCATACTGCTGGGGCTCGTTTTGTATTAGCTCCGTTTGACAGTCAAATAAAACTGCAGGTAGGCTCTGATTGGATTGCTATGGGGACAGTCGCGATTAGTGTTATTAGTGACTATCGATATATTGTGACAGACCTGCCTGTGAATGCCGAGGGGATAGCAGGCGCGATCCTCGACGGCTATTGCATCATCCCTATTGAGTCTCCAGAAGATGGGTTTGTGCTAGACCAAAGTTTCAAGATGGAAGATACTCAAGTCGAGACAAGTGATGTGGATATGAACTTATAAAATATGAGATAATAACCAAGGGAAATATTTTCCCCTAGATACTCAAGCCGAGACAAGAGTGAGTAAAATATGCTATAATAATAAAAAGGATTTAATTGT
>QMKU01000343.1 GCA_003646525.1 Campylobacterota bacterium | reverse complement strand
TCAAACTTATCCACAGCATTATTCCCAACCATCCCGTAAAGATTGTATCCACCACGTTCTCCGATCGGGTCTTTTGATAGCCACATGCCCAACTCAGGGCTGTAATATCTGTGGTTGTAATAAACAAGCCCCGTCTGGTCGTCGAATACCTCACTGCTAAACCTATAGTCGAAATCATCCACCATAACGCCGTTCGAGGTGGCGATCTTGCCAAATGCCGAGTATTCCAGAGCTCAGTTGGTCTGTGTAATTGAACGCCCACTTTTTACTTGAAAATAGGGATGCCTTCTGATAGAGTCTTGTTTTACGGATCAACTCCAACCAAAAGGCATCACCATGAAAGAGAATATACAATTAGTCCTGTCGAATTACGAGAGCAAGTATTCTGATCTAAGCGTTTTTCTGGACAAGGAGGAAGCGGAATTTTATGTTTACATCGGAGTGGCGCTTCTCGAACGCGTCAGTATCAATGCCGAGGAGATAGGGCACAAGATGTTTATCGGCAGACTCTATAATTCCGGTGTCAAGCTATCTGTTCTGAAAGAGCGTTTCGAACATGACCCGCGAACCATCAAAAAATGGGGACGGGCTTTGAAAACGTGCGACGTGGATGAAATGTCAAAAGCGTTCACCGGCAGAAAAGCGAAAATGAAAACGACTCCCGAACTGATCCGCTACGTCATCCAGCAATATAAAGACCGTTCCATTCTCGGACACTCCTTCAGAGAAAAGATAATAATGAGAGTCGAGGAGGTTTTCGGCGTGCGACTCTCTCCTAGTCTGATAAGCGGGATATACAGAAACGGTGGCGATGATCTTCCCGATGATTCCTTTGATCTCGAGGACGAAAACAAGGCGACGCTTGAACATAAAGAGGCATTCACAGGCTCGAAATATATTGGAAGTGTGCAGAGGTCGCCCATTTTTTCATCGGATCGCCCCCCATCGCCGAATGGAGAGATGATCCATCATGCCGGACTGGTTCTTTTCGAAAAAAATCTCTCCTCGTATCCTTGGTTTCAAAGACAAATCATCTGCCAGATATTATCCGGAGCGGTAAACGTTGAACAGTCGAAAAGTCTCTGTTTCGAGAGCCTCGCCAGATTTTGTCCTGAATTGTTGAAGACGTTGAGGGAGCAGCGTCGACTTCTGGATGATTACGCCACCTTGGATGGCGAACTTGAACTCTATCGCATCAACGCCGGCCTCCTCAGCGACGGACCAGGCAAAGGGAAAGTTTATTATTTCGATCCCCACACCAAACGCTACACTGGAACGCTCAAAACGTTGAAGGGATGGTGCGGAAGCCTGCATTCGGTTTCCAGGATAATCAATCTCGACTGTTTTCACACCCAAAGCGGACGGCCATGCTTCATTCAGCACTACAGCCCCTATTACGATATGCGCGAAAGGTTTTTCATGAGCCTCTCCGTCTTTGACGAGTTGTTCGCTCCCGAGGAGCGCTCGGGACGCACGTTCGTCATCGACAGAGGCATTTTCGGATTGGAGTGTTTCAAGAGATTCGAGAACGATTATCTAATCACCTGGGAGAAAGGGTTCGACGGCGATGGTTGGGACGAGGACGCTGAAACCGTGGAGTTCACGCGCTACAAACTCAAAAACGGGAAATCGGCTAAAAAGAAAAAATATTCTTTTGAGTGCCAGGAGTCGCCATGGTCTAGAATGAGCGGAATAAGACGAATCATAGTGAAAGCCACGAATCATAAAGGCGATACGATAACGCTCTCCGTTCTATGCTCCAACCCCTTTATGCCGATCGAGGACGTTGTATGGCTTATTTTCAACCGCTGGCTTCAGGAGAACGACTTCAAATATCTGGACGCGCATTTCGGAATCAATCAGTTGGACAGCCGCGCCAGGGACGACTTTAAAAACAGAATGGACGAATTTAAAGACAGAGAGGTGGACTCTTCGGAATACAAAGAGCTGAAAAAAGAGTCGAAATCGGCTTCCGAGGCTTTGGGAAGGAATCTTCTCAAACAAAACCGCAAGCAAAAAGAAATCGAAACAAAACAAATAGACATAGACAGGCTTGAGGCCGCGCTCGCGATATTGCCGGGAAAGGACCTGAAAAAAGAATTGAGCAAAGAACTGCGGAAAGCCGAGAATAGCCTGAAACGAATGAACAAGAGAATGGGAGAGCTGAGAGCCGAACAGCTCTCAATCGAGGAGCGATTCGAAAAAGCGGAGGAGAAACAAACGGACGCGCTGAGAAAACAGTCGCGCGTGAAACAGCTCGTCGACGGCAATTATCAATTAATCGACACAAGACGCAAAGCGTATATGGACGCTCTCCGAATCAACGCGGCCAATATCTTCCGGAACGTCAATGATGAATTCAGAGTGATATACGACAACTTAAGGGACGATCACCACCATCTGAGAACGCTTTCACACTCCAATGGAATAATAACCCGCTCTCAATCGGAGTTGACGGTCAGTTTATGGCTGCCGGGAACTCTTCAAAACCATATCGTGAAAGCGATGGAGAAACTAACATGTAAATTGACAGAGCAAATAAACAGTGATACGGGAATGCGAACGAAGTTGAAAATAAAATTGGTTACCGGAATAATCTCATCTTGGTGAATCAAAAAAAGTGGCGTTCAATTACACAGCCTCTTCTACTCAAACTACTGAGTTCTGGTTACCATGAAAGAAAATATGAACTATTTTCGCTTTAGCGCTTGACAAATGCGCCGCTAATTGCTATTTTAGCAATATGAGTACTAAAGAATTGCCAGCACAGCCGATAAAAGGGCTAATTGAAGGAATGACTGTTCTGCAACAGGTCGCAAGCGTCCGCAAGCCGGTGTCGACCCTTGAGTTGGCGGTTCAACTGGGAATGGAAAAGACCCGCGTGAATCGAATTTTAAAGACTTTGGCATATGCCGGAATGGTTCACCGCACGTCGAATCGCCGCTATTTA
>QMKU01000342.1 GCA_003646525.1 Campylobacterota bacterium | reverse complement strand
GACCTGAACCCTGGAGAATCTATGGGGCTTATTGGCCCTTCGGGAGCGGGCAAATCGACTTTGTGTCGTTTGCTTCTCGGTATCTGGCCGGCCGGGGCAGGCAAGGTATGTCTTGATGGTGCCGATATTTTTACCTGGGACCAAGAAAAACTTGGCCGCTATGTCGGTTATCTGCCACAAGATGTCGAACTTTTTACTGGCACCATTGCTGAAAATATTGCCCGTCTCGGTCATGTTGACTCTGAGCAGGTGATTGCTGCTGCACAACAGGCCGGGGTTCATGATCTTATCCTGAATTTTTCCAAGGGTTACGATACCCGTATTGGCCAAGGGGGAATTGTTCTTTCAGGGGGACAACGTCAACGAATTGGACTGGCTCGTGCCCTTTACGGTCAACCGCGACTCGTTATCCTTGATGAACCTAATTCCAACCTTGATGACGATGGCGAACGTGCTTTGATCGCCTCCTGGCCAACATTGAAACAACAAGGAACAACATTGATCGTTGTTTCTCATAAAACAGGTCTTTTGGCAGGTGTTGACAAAATACTTATGCTTAAACATGGTCAACTCGCTATGTTCGGCCCCCGTGCAGCAGTTTTCCAGAAATTACTGGAAACCCAGAAGCAGCAAAAGGCGGGGTAGGGTAAGAGCCAAAAGCAAAGACAATTGACCATAACCAAAAAAAGCTAGGTTCAGATAATAATGAAAAAAAGAAACTGGTTACCTCACTTCTTTACTAAAAAAAAGATTTCAAAAGAAGACTATATCCAAATCCAGGATGAAAATACTCCGCCACCGGAACTCGATATTCGTTTCTCCGACAGCACTCGTATTATTCTTTCGGGGGTGATCATCCTTGTTCTGTTTTTTGGGGTGGGAGGCCTCTGGATTACCTTTGCTGAAATCAGTGGCGCGGTCATTGCTCCCGGTGAAGTCCGTGTTGATACTGAGCGTAAATCGGTTCAACACCTTGAGGGGGGGATTATACGCAAAATACTGGTACGCAACGGTGATCAGGTTGTTGCTGGTCAGCCCCTTCTTATTCTTGATAGCTCCCGTATAATTGCTACTATCGATAAAGTTCAACTTCAACTTGCAGCTGCTCGGCTCAATGATTTTCGTTTACAGGCTGAAAAAGCGTTAGCTGTGAATGTAGAATGGCCGCCGCGGTATCCTGAAATATCGCAACATCAATTTGATGAATTATTAGAATCGTCACGCAAAGTATTTACGGCCGGTCGACAGGCATTGGAAAACCAGATAGATTTACTCCACAAGCAGGCCGATCAGCTCCATCAGCAGGATCTCAGTTTATCTGCCAGGTTGCAGGCTGAGGAGGAAATTGCTTTGGCTTTGCAGGAAGAACTCGATGCAAAAATGGTCCTGTTTGAACAAAAATATATCGACAAAACTCAGATCCTGAAGTTACGCCGTGTCATTGCTGAAAATCTTGGACAACGGGCACAGTTGCATGGATCTCAAGCCGAGCTACGTGAAAAAATTGCCGAATATCAGCTTCGTCAAAGTTCTCTCAAAAACAAATATAGACAACATGCGGTTGAACGACAGGCTGAAGTTCAGCAGCGGGTGTTTGACTTACAGCAACAACTGCGCCCTTTGCTTGATGCCGGAAAAAGGTTGACGATTACTGCTCCGGTGGATGGTGTGGTTGTTGCGATGCAGGTTCACTCCGAAGGGGGAGTGATCAAACCGGGGCAGGTCCTTCTTGATATCGTCCCAAAGGATAGCCCTCTTATTGTCGAATGCCATATCATGGTCAAGGATATCGCCCATATATTCAAGGGGCAGGAGGCTGACGTCCAACTGGTTGCTTTTCCAACCCGAACCACCCCCAAAATTCTTGGCAAAATCGTTTATATTTCAGCGGATCGTATCCTGCAACGAACCCCCCGTGGTGAGCAACCTAGCTACGTAGTGTATGTAGAGCTCAATAAGCAACAACTTAAAGAGAACAACCTTTACCTCACTGCCGGTATGCCAGCCACTGTTTTTATCCGCACAGAACCACGCACTGTTCTCGATTACGCCCTTGAGCCACTATTGCATAATTTTGATCGTGCTCTCCGGGAAAATTGAATCTAAAAGAAATTTTAGGCATATAATATAAGGTATTGTTTATTGCAGTGAGCAAGGTTTTTATGAAATTTAAAATAATCACAATCCTTTTCTTGATAATTTTTCTACCGTTTTTGGCTGGCGCCGCTCCGTTGACTCTTGAACAATGCATTGAGCAGGGCTTGGCTTATAATCCTGACGTTGAAATCTACAGACTCTCTGTCGATGAAGAAACAGAAGCTGTCCACGAGGCGTGGGGTGCTTTTTTGCCAACTTTGAGTGCCTCGTATAACTATAGTGAGCTCAGCAATAGTGGCAAGCGCGAGTTTGATAAGGATTATTTGGATCAAAACTCGGATAGTCTTAGTCTCCGTTTATCTCAGCCGTTATTTACCGGGTTTGCGGGTGTTGCAGGGGTCAAGCGAGCCCACTTGTCACGCGAGTACCGGGAAATTGAATTCAGGTATATGAAGCAACAGCTCGTTCAGGAAGTGAGTACCAGCTTCTATAGCTGTGTGCTCAACCAACAGTTGGTGGAAAAGTGGCGTGGATCGATTACCCGGCTTGAGCAGCAGAGTGACATTGTCACCGCTTGGGTTAAACAAGAATTAGCGTCTCGTCTGCGTCTACTGGCAGTCAATGTAGAATTATCCAATGCCCGTCACGAACTGATTCGAGTTCAATCCGAGCTGGATATTTCTAAAGCAAGATTGCGTCAGTGGCTGAACCTCGACTCTCTTCAGGATCTACAGCTCAGTGGTGATCTGATTTCTCACTATGATAATCTGTCCCTGACCCTCGAAGATTATTTGACTGCCGCATTGGAGCAACGCCTAGAGCTTCAACTCTCTAAACTACAGATCGGCATGGCG
>QMKU01000341.1 GCA_003646525.1 Campylobacterota bacterium | reverse complement strand
TTTCCTACTCTACTCAAGAGATAAAGTCCCAGAGCAAGAGCTGCGATCGACAATGCAAAATAGAGCATCTCCAAAGGTGTTGCAAAAGTAGTATGCAGAACCCTCTGGAAAAAATTTACAACCAAAACCATTATGATAACTTTTGCAATTTTGTCTTTAAGCTGATCGAGAGAATCGATAGCAAGTACATTACCACCGTCCTTGTTGGCTGACGCTTCTTCAATCTCAGAGATGAAAAGTTCATAAATACCAAATGAAAAGATGAACATCACAACAGCGATCAAATACAAGTCAACTGCACCGATGATCTTCGCTACGATATCTTCATGAAAATGTTCAGGATGTGCGCCTGTCATGATCGTAGTGAAAGTATACTCTGCAACTCCCCATATATCCATAGAAGCTACTACAAAAAGTATAATAGCACCTAACAAACCAAAAACAACCGCCAAGATAACAATAAATCTACTTCGCCATATAAGACCTTCAAAGAGTCTTTCTACCATTAGTTGTACTCCTCTGATTTGATCCATTTTTGTGCGATTCTGATCGAGTTGGTCGCTGCACCGACTCTGATCTGATCCGCCACGCCCCAGATATGTAAAATATTATCAGCGTAAAGATCCTTACGAATACGACCGACAAAAGTCAAATCTGTATCTGTAGAAGTGATAGGCATCGGATATTCATTGTTTTCTATATCATCCATCACGACAACATTTTCAAAATCACCCAATACTGCTCTGGCTTTATCGACATCTACTACTACATTATCAGCAAAAGTAATCGTGATCGATTCACTATGGCTTCGCAATACTGGTACACGGACACAAGTCGCAGAGACAGCGAAATCACTATGCATTATTTTGTTGGTCTCATCGATCATCTTCATCTCTTCTTTGGTGTAACCATTGGGCTGAGGCACATCTATATGAGGAATGACATTGAGTGCGATCTGATGAACGAAGGCTTCTGCCTTGTACTCATCGAGTTTGAAAGCAAAAAATGCCTGCATCTCTTTGACCAACTCTTCCATCCCCTCTTTTCCAGCACCACTGGCAGCTTGATAAGTACTGACATCCACGCGTTTGATACCATAAAGATCATGAAGCGGCTTGAGTAGCTGAACCATCTGGATCGTGGAACAGTTGGGATTGGCGATGATACCTGTGTCGCACCAATGAACAATATCTTCAGGATTAACTTCTGGAACGACCAATGGTACTTTCGGATCCATTCTGAAATGACTTGTATTGTCGATGACGACCGCTCCAGCTTCAACGGCATATTTTGCATATTTGGCAGAGACACTTCCTCCAGCAGAGAAAAAAGCGATATCAATATCTCTTCCTTCGAAAATATTCTCAGTCAACTCTTCGACAAGAATGTTCTTTCCTTTAAATTCGATATGACCACCTGCTGATCTAGCACTTGCCAATGGCAAAAGATCAGCAACAGGAAATTCCAAGTCTTCAAGAACTCTGACTAGTTCTTCTCCTACGGCACCTGTAGCACCTACTATTGCAACATTATATTTACTCATCTACTAATCCTAAATTTAAATTTTCTACGCCAGCTTCAGGTAGCTTGTCCTCTTCTTCTTTCGGGCATTTTGCCACAGAGACAACGATATCCTTCTTTTCAACATTGACGACTTTGACACCAGATGTGTTCCGCCCTGCTTTTCGGATCGTCTCCATATCCACACGGATCATTTTGCCGATACTAGTCAGACACATGAGGTCTTTATCCTCTTCGACAAAGACCACACCGATCACATCACCTGTCTTGGGACTCAGCTTCATTGAGATGACACCCTTTCCTGCTCTGTTTTGCTCACGATACTCTGTCGCAGTCGTTCGCTTACCTAGACCTTTTTCGCTAATCATCAAGATCTCATCTTCTTCATTTTCGATCGTAGTTGCACCACAGACATAATCACCTTCGATCTTGAACTTGATCGCTGTGACACCACGCGCTACACGACCGATCTCTCTAGCATCTTCTACTTTAAAGCGAATACAGAGACCTTTTTTTGTTGCAACAAAGAGCCACTTCGTATCAGCTTTAACGATCTTCGACTCAACTAACTCATCTTCTTCATCGAGATTGATAGCCCTCACGCCGTTGCTTCGGACATTGGAGTACTCTTTGAGATTGGTTCGCTTAACGATACCATTTTTTGTGAAGAAGACCAAGCCTTTGTCGTCATTGAAATCTGTTGTCGGGATAATCGCAGTGATCTTCTCATTGGGCTGAAGGTTGATCAGATTGACAACTGCTTTGCCTTTGGCAATACGACTCCCTTCTGGAATACGATAAACCTTGAGCCAATAGAGCTGTCCCAAGTTGGTAACAAACATCAGTGTATCATGCGTACTAGAGATAAAGAATCTCTCGATGAAGTCATCATCATAAGTTGTTACAGCGATCTTGCCTTTGCCACCACGATGCTGTTTCTCATAGAGTTTGACTGGCACTCGTTTGATATACCCTCTATGCGTGATCGTAACTACCATTGGCTCATTTGGGATCAGGTCTTCGATATCGATATCATCATAATCATCCACAATCTCTGTGCGTCGCTTACTTGTAAACTTTTCACCGATCTCTACCAATTCATCACGGATAATACTATTGATCATCTCCTCACTCTGAAGAATACTTTCGAGATAGGCGATTGTCTCACGCAGCTCAGCCAATTCATTTTCAATCTTTTCACGCTCAAGCCCGACCAATCGTCGAAGTCTCATCTCCAAAATGGCACTCGCTTGGATATCAGAGAGTTTAAAATTGACTATCAATGCTGCTTTGGCGATTTCAGTATCTTCGCTTTCTCGAATAATTCGGATCACTGCATCAATATTATCAAGAGCGATCTTCAACCCTTCCAATAGGTGTGCTCTTGCTCTTGCTTTTCCTAAATCAAAAATCGTTCTACGGATAATAACTGTTTTTCTATGATTTA
>QMKU01000340.1 GCA_003646525.1 Campylobacterota bacterium | reverse complement strand
TAGGAAGGCACTGCAAAACTTTTGGGTCTGACATTGAAAATCCACTTTTACTTATCTAAAAAACAAATACTAAACCGTTCCTACTAGCTCCCACAGTCTCCGTCAATACCAATGAATTAAGCACGCCAGGGGTCATGTGTTGTAAAATCAACTCACGAAGTGGGTGATTTTCAACACTTGACCTCGGTTGAGTCGTTACTATGTTGTAGCCGAGGTCAGGTGATTCATGATGCATTCCGCTACGCTTCACGCATCACAAATCACCAGAACCCCTAGTAATCCTAGTAATCGCCTAAATTCCTTATTTCATTGGCATTGAGGCTACCCCAAGGATATGAACAGCCTAAGGAATCTCCCAAAAACAAAACTACCAATCTCACTTGTCCTTTTGCTCCTAGTTGAATTCTCTCAATCGTCGCATAGAATCACTATGCTCCTCATGAGACAATCCAACTAGAAACAAAATTCCTGCGTCATATTGGTAGTTTTGTTCTTGTGAGCTTCCTAAGTCTTAATCTCAAAGCACACTATCACAGATTTATTCAACGATAAAGCATCTATTTGATATAAAGTGACCCAATAGCCTGCTTAGCTATATCGATAAATCCATCAACACCAGGGATAAATGGTATCAGGGTTGTGCCTATGCCTCCCCAGATCACGAGCAGTGCCATCAGTGCGATGAGACCACTACTGAAGTTGATTGGAAATTCTTTTTGTGGATGGTCGGATGGATAGAAGTACATCACGGCTATGAGTCTGAAGTAATAATAAACCGAGATAAAAGCTGTCAATATGCCAAGACCTGCGAGCAGTATCTGCCCAGATTCGATCGCTGCGGTGAAGATATAGAATTTGCCAAGGAAGCCGATAGTAGAGGGGAAGCCAGAGAGTGAGAGCATAAATATGGACATCATAAGTGCCATATAAGGTCGTCTCTGAGAAAAGCCTTTGAAATCTTCATAAGTCATCTGTCTCTTGCTATATGCCGCAATAAAACTCAAAATTCCGAATGCTCCCACCGCACTGATAAAATAAGCTATCAGATAGAACATGATCGCAGGAGCCGCCATCTCAGAGCCTAGTCCGATGGAGCTGATGGCGATGAGCATATAGCCACTATGAACGATGCTAGACCCTGCTAGCATTCTTTTGACTGTTGTTTGAGAAATGGCCATAAATGAACCGCCGATCAGCGTGACAATCGTCAAGACCTGTAGCATGGGTGTCCAGAGACTACTGATAGAAGCGAACTCTATCAGATAAATACGCAGAGCAATGGCAAAAATTGCAATCTTGAAGGTCGAAGCCATAAACATGGTGACAGGGTAGGGTGCTCCATGATAGACATCGACAACCCAAGAGTGAAATGGAACAGCCCCGATCTTAAACATGATCGTGATCATGATAAAAGTACCGCCCACAATCACCAGTGTCAAATCCTCTCGTGAATGAGAAGTGATAAAGGTCGAAATATCATTGAAGTTGGTCGATCCAGTCGCACCATAGATCAGTGCTGTTCCTAGGATGAAGAAGGCACCTGTCATAGAACCGAGTACCAAGTATTTCATCATGGCTTCTGAACTGATCTTGTTCTTTTTGTGATAGCCAACAAGAGCATAGATACTCAGTGATGCTATTTCCAATGCGATAAATGTCGTGATAAGTTCATTGGAGTGTGCCAAAGTCATCATACCAAAAACACTAAAAAGAATCAGTGCAAAATATTCACCATTGAAGTAATCTCGACTTTTGAAATAATCTGTATTGATCAAGAGTGTCATAATCGCACCCGCACTAAACATCAGATCAAACAGGGTCGAGAAGTCATCAATGATATACATCTGCCCAAGGATATCAGGAAAGCTATAGAGAGCCTCAGTGCGCCCAAATTGAGGCAACTCAAGGAGAAAGGAGAGCGCCAGAAAGAAAACTGCCACAAGGTTGAGCTTGTTTAGATTTACAACTTGACTGCGACTTAACAACATCAAAACAAATGCTCCAAGCACCACAATAGCCATCGGTAGGATTTGCATCAACTCCTGCATCATTGGACACCTCCTATGGTATGCATCACTTCTCCTAGTGAACTCACAATTTGAGGCTCAAAATAGGGTATAAAGAGTGACGGGGCAATGCCAGTGATCAGCAATAGCAATACAAGCGGTATCAACATTCCCATCTCTCGCATATCCAAATCTTCAAACACTTTCGTGTGACTACCGACTGGTCCAAAAACTGTCCTCTGTAGCATCCAAAAGATATAAAGCATAGCTGATATCATCGTCGTAGCTGCCAATGCACCGATCCAAATATTGGCTTTGAAGGCTCCAATGATGATCAATAGTTCAGCGACAAAGCCACCTGTTCCTGGTAGACCAGCGATACTCAAAGAGAAGAAAACAAAGAAAAAAGCAAAGCGAGGTGCCAGTGTAGCGATACCACCAAGATCATCGATCGTCACAGACTTTGTCCGCTTGTAGAGCAAGCCAATCATCAAAAAGATACCTGCAGAAGCCAAGGCATGCGTCGCTATAAAGTAGAGACTTCCTCCCCAGCCATATATATTGGTCACGATGATACCTAGCGCAATCAAAGAGAGATGCGACCCAGAAGAGTAGGCAAACATACGACGGAGATTTGGCTCCATGATGGCATGCACTGCATAGAATATCAATCCGATAATTGCCAAAACAACAATCGTAGGTGCGTAGTAAACCAGTGTTGTCTCAAAGAGCCCATATCCAAAACGCCAGAGTCCATAAACACCCAACTTTGCCATAATTGCGGATAAGATAACCACAGCAGGCGTGGGGGAAGAAACATACGCCGGTGCCATCCAAGTATGGAAGCCTACCAGCGGTATCTTGATCGCAAATGCCAGAAGGAAGCCGGCAGCAAGCCAGATCGAAGTCTGAGGATTGAAATCCAAACCACTTAGATCATTGATTGCAAAACTCCAAATACCTGTTGTTTC
>QMKU01000339.1 GCA_003646525.1 Campylobacterota bacterium | reverse complement strand
TCTGTTTTATGCAGATAGATATGAAGAGGTTTTTCAAGATACCTATATATTGGATCACCCTACTAAGCTAAAAAATAGTTATCATATCTTGAAGTTTGACTTTTCTGCTGTGAGTACGGTGGGCAATGTCGATAGAAATTTTAGTGACTATTGTAATATCAAAATAGATAATTTTTTAAATAAATATAAATTTGATATCAAAATTGATAGAGATAAACCTGCCCATAAGAATTTGAATTATATTTTTGGAAAATTAAAACTCAAAAATATCCAAATATATGTCATGGTAGATGAGTATGATAACTTTATAAACAATATCCTGATGCATGACGAGAGAGAGTATCAAGAGCTTGTAAGCTCCAAAAGTCAAGCGATATACAAAGAGTTTTTTAAACTACTCAAATCTGCCACAACAGACAATGGCTCAGTACTCAAAAGAATGTTTATGACAGGCGTGAGTCCACTAGCGATGTTTGATGTAACAAGTGGTAGCAATATAGGTACGAACATCACCAATGAGTTTGTTTTCAATAGTGCCATTGGTGTCACTAGAGAGGAGTTGGGGCGACTACTTGATCACTATGATCTGCAACTCCAACACTCTACACTCTCTTTTGATGATTGGTACAACAACTATAAGTTTAGCAGAGATGCGAAAGATACGATCTACAATACAGATATGGTTCTATACTACCTAAAGAGCCTTATAAGAAGTGGGCAACCTCCTACAAATATGTTAGATTTAAATGTCAGAACAGACTATTCCAAACTACGATATTTGGTCTATACAAATAGTAGATTAAATGGAAATTTCAATACACTGCAGAGGCTATTGGGGGATGATGTAGTAGATAGTATTGAGATAAAAGATAGCTTTTCAGCATTTGAGATGAAGAGAGAAGAGAGCTTCATATCTCTTCTCTACTATTTGGGATTGACAACACTAGATAGATATTATAGAGGAAAATACTACTTTAAAATACCCAACCAAACCATACGAATAATCATGGCAGAGTATATAGAGCAAGCCCTAAAAGAGAGTAATATATTTGATATCAACCTCAATGAGTTCAAGCATACCATACAAGAGTTTGCCTATGATAGCTCTCTGTATATCTTTGAGTATCTCTCAACTGCGATAGAAAAAAACTCAAAAATCAGAGACTATATAGATGGAGAGAATTTCATAAAAGGATTTTTGGTAGCATATCTAAGCCTATCTCCATACTATGCTGTACTCACAGAGCAAGAACGCAACAAAGGCTTCGTAGATATTTATCTGAAAAAAGCCCCAAATATAGATGATGATATAACAGAGGGACTCATAGAACTCAAGTATATCCCCAGAAACAAGTTTAGCCAAGATGAACTAGAGAAGCAGATAGCACAAGCCAAAAAGCAACTCACCCAATACAATCCACAAGGGTTTGAGATGGGTGTAATCATTATCTTTAATGGTTGGGAGATGGTATACTGTGAGAAGCATGAGTAGGTTTGGATATCAATTTGTGATAGCGATGGCTGGAAGCCCATAAGAACAAAACTACCACTATGGCGCAGGAATTTTATTTCTATGCGACGATTGAGATTGGTACATTTGTTTTGGGAGATTCCTTATATTCCATCCACACGCAGTACTTTTGTTTTTCCCACCATTAGATCAACCGTCATAAGGATTCTTTTGAATACAGAATCTTGTCTATACTCTAGATTGTGTTTTTTGCAAATATCTTTGACTATCGGTTGCATTTTTTGATAAAAACTGTGTGGCATATTAGGAAACAGATGGTGCTCTATTTGGTAATTCAAAAAACCATGTGAAAAATCAATAAGGTCTGTTCCTGTATTGTAGTTGACACTTCCCATTATTTGTCTCAAATAATACTCACCTTGAGTTTTGTGTGGTGAAGAGAATTGATAGATATCAGCAGCTGAGTGGTTGGGAACTATGACCAAAAATGAGTGAAGATTGGCTATAATCTCTGCTAAGACTAGAATAATAAAAGCATTTAGAACTGCACCCCATCCCAATGGAATAAAGAGTAACGGCAGAAAAACAAATTGAAAAATACCATAAGGGAGAATATAATCCTTCCAAAGTGCTAAACCATTTTTAGTAAATGGTGTAAGTTCAAAACTTTTTGTTTCAGGTAACTTCTTGCTTCTACGCTCTTTATTTTCTAATATCCTCAAAGTATTTGGAGCATAATAAGTAAGCTTCCAAGCGGTGGCAAATAGATAAACTATAGAATACTTGACGAACATTGGGATCTCCATATCATGAAGCCACTTTAGATTTTTCTCTACATTGTCTGGGTCATCATCCTCTCCCAAATGATAGTGATGCATAATATTGTGCTCAAAAGCCCAAGCATCTGGTCTTATCCAGTCTAGCCAATCTATCCATCTTCTTGAACCACTGGCAAAACCATTTTTTGTATATTTAGCTGGAATATTGGGAACCTTATCATAAGCACCATGCAATACTGGATGTGCCACATTTGCCCACCTTCCGACATTGCCAACACCGATCAAAAGTGCTGCTAGAAGCCCAATTATCCAAAACAAAAACGAAGGTAAAGCATACTGAGTTGCATCCAAAATATTTATCAGAACGATCAGGGAAAAACCTGATAGTGTCGAAGTTCTTCCCCACCTCTCCAATTTCCGTAGATGTTGATAATCCTCTTCGGTAACTGCACCGATAGCCTTCTTTATCTCATCTATATCTCGTTCTAACTCTTTCTGGTTAACCTCTTTGTATTCTGCATACTGGTGAGCCACGATATAATCCTTCATATTTATTTTTAGTACATAAGCCAAGTAGTACTATTTTACAATAACTTAGTATTATACTATTAAGGGCTTAAACTTATATACTAAAGAGTCTCTGGGCATTCTCTGTTGTTATTCGATCTATCATCGCTCTCTCCATATAACTCAACTCACTCATCTTGTCTGCTACAAATGTTGTATAGAGT
>QMKU01000338.1 GCA_003646525.1 Campylobacterota bacterium | reverse complement strand
ATCCAGTGTTTTTCATATATTTTGTTTAGTTTATCCTCCCTTACCCTATAAACTTTTTAGAACGTTGTATGACTTTTTGCTTCTAAAGTGTATAGGGGAAGGTATATAAACCAAGCTGACCACGTTAGGGTGCAGCCATCCTGGTGGATGGGGAATTTGGTCGGTCAGTTTATTGAAGTCATGACCGAGGACTTTTTACTTTCTTTTGTGTAAAGATAAATCTCTTGCACATTCTTCACAATAAATGATTGTGTGTTTTTTTCCTTCTCTAAAAACATTAAACACATAGTGATTAGAGTAAAGACATCCACCATTTATTTTATGGCAAATATACTTTTCACATATGTCACAATTCATAGAGACTACACATTCAGAGCATTTTAACATTATCCCTCCTTTGGTAAAGCTTTTTGTTGGCATTTAATACAAGTGCCAAACATTCTTATAATTGGGATCCCTTCTTCGGTCGTACCAGACAGCTCATCACAAGGCACCCAATAAAAGCCACAAGAAGGACAGATAACAAGAATGTGAGTTTCAACTTTTCCATAGCAACCTTTACACAGATTGAGAGTGTTGCTATTAACGGAATAAGTCGCACCACCAATGTCGCTATTCGCTTTACAAACAGTACATACCATTTCATTCTGCCTCCTCATCTTGAGTAAAGGTTAACTTACCTTTGCATACATCACATATACGATGAACGACTGCCATAATATCAACCATATAACAGACTTGCTCTTCGCATTCTGTGCATCGATGTCGTTTGTTTTCATAACAACAAGCATGTATGCAACCGCATTTTCCACATCTAATTAGAATAAACTTATCCTTTCCCATGATGCTTCTCCATACACTCCTTACAAATACCATGAGTGATGTCAACAGTTACATAGAAATCTTCAAAGCAAGCTCGTTTAAACATTGAGAAGATACAGTCACTACAATTTCTAACGTGAAGTGTTTTATACTCATCCTCCCATTTGCAACCATATTTTTTGCCACAGTGGCAGCATACCCTTTCGTAAACAGTCATGTTACCTCCTTTAGAAACCAATACAATCTGTACAGAGTTTAAATCGTTCGATGATGATTGTCTCCTTAGGAAAGCAATCACCAACGAGCATAGATAATACACAGTTGTTACAACGTCTTTCAACCATCCTGCCAGCTTCGTTGAAGTGGCTACAACTGATTTTTTCAAAGCAACACTTACAAGAAGTTATAATTACGATTGTTGTATCCATTATCCACCTCCACTTTGGTTATCCTTTGCTCTTTTCACTCTTTTTAAAAGCTCTATTACTTGTTCGAGTGTGAGCAATTTGAATATCCGATGCCACTCTTGGTGTTTGTAGATGTAAATCCGCAATAAGTTTTGAACTGCGTTGCTCCCGCCGACTGACTTGGGAGTCAAATGGTGCCGATTTAAACCACGCCTATCACGATACTTACGCTTGATTTTTCTGAGTTTCCTGCGATGCTTCTTTGACATTATCAACTCCTATTCGTAGAAAGGAACAAACTCGGTTGTGAAGCGTTCAACGCCATCAGACTTCTTTTTGTTCATGTTAATATCGATAATCCAGTATCCAACATGAGCAGGCGTTCCGATTTTACGCATGAAAGGGGTTTGGTTGCAGAGTGTTCCAGCACTAACATAATGAATGTTGCGATAGAACATTGAAAAACTTTTGTGATAGTGACCAGTTAGTATCATGTGAGGTTTCTTGCCGCCTGAGATTGATTCGATATACTTCTGCCCTTTATACGAAAGGGCGTATGCCGTACCTCCTCCAGGATGTTGCAGTCGTATCTTTAAGCCGTTGTCGAGGACAATGTCTTGTTCATCATAACCGATAAAATTATAATGCTTACTTCTGCGTTCGAGTTCTTCACCGATGTTCAACCCAGTGTTACCTTTGGACTTAAACCACCCACCATGAGAATTTTGCGCTTCGATTGAATAGATGGTTGTGCGAAAGAGTTTGAATTCCTGAGCAAAGTAATCTAACTGAGCAGATGCACCGAGGTGTGTAAGCTCATAAATATGACCTTCACGACCACTCATGCCCTCAATTGTATCACCAGCATTAATCCAGAATTCAATACCTTGACGCTTGCCGTCAGCTATCATCTTACGTAGAACATCAGGCCTGTAATCCATGTGTCCGATGTGGCTATCAGCGAAAGCACCGAATTTGATGTGCTTGTCAGGGAAGTCGATTTTAATCGGAAGATACTTCTTCCAACTGTTCAAAGACTTGAGACCCTTAATCACTGTAGCTACTTCATTAGGTTTGATTTGCTTTTTGACTAACTCTTCTACCAGTTCTTTCTGTGCTTTTGACATCTTAGCCATGATAAGCTCCTTATATTAAACTGTAAAGAACGTTGGCAAGGCACAATACCTTGTACACTATTATATAAATAAATATAATCATCATTATCCCTCCAACTATTTTCATTAGCCCAAGGTTTCCATCACTCCAGTCGTACTCGTACTTATAGAATATTAAATGTTGCAATACTACCAGTGATATAAACATTAATATTATAAGCATATTATTTTAAAACTAAGTTTAACACCCCTACTATCACACCTGTAATAACTAGCATAACAACCTTATCGAAGTTCTTCTCTACTCTCTTGCTTGCGAACTTCTTAGACATTTCTTTTTCTATGTCGTGATTATGTGTTTCTTTCCAGTCTTCTAGTTTGTTAACACGACCATTAGTAACTTTTTGGTGTTCTAAGATGTCGCTGTGTTGACTCCAGTTTGTTTCAAATTTTGTGTTTATGAGGGTCGTTAAACCTTTTAACCTTTCAACAACTACCTCTAATGTTGGCTCTGGCATATTTGTTTTTATTTTGTTAGTGCTGCTCTAAATGTAATTAGTCCGATACCTTGTAAAATTGTATCAGGTTCATTTTGTAATAGTCCTAGAGCTATCATTAATGCTCCAGTGATAAATGTCTTTTT